>NZ_JBJQLL010000003.1:0-288533 GCF_046486405.1 Escherichia sp. WS338
TTGCCAGACCGCAAGGTGTTTTAACAAATCAAAAGGGGTTTTAATAACTGGCTCAAAGCTGAAAGCTTTCCGGAACCCCCAGCCTAGCTGGGGGTTTTCTGTGCACAAAAATCCACCGTTGCTACATCCGGTGGTGCGAACGCATCCGGTGACCGGTAAACAGGCGCTGTTTGTGAACGAAGGTTTTACCACACGAATTGTTGATGTCAGCGAGAAAGAGAGCGAAGCCTTGCTGGGCTTTTTGTTTGCCCACATCACCAAACCGGAGTTTCAGGTGCGCTGGCGCTGGCAACCAAATGATATTGCGATTTGGGATAACCGCGTAACCCAGCACTATGCCAATGCGGATTACCTGCCACAGCGGCGGATAATGCATCGGGCGACGATTCTTGGGGATATTCCGTTTTATCGGGCGGGGTAAGGGGGAAATGCCGGGTTGGATAACCCGGCATAATGATCATTAACGCAGAATCTTCTTCTCAGCCAAATCCAGCGCAAAGTAGCTGAAAATCAGATCCGCACCCGCACGCTTAATCGAACCTAAGCTTTCGAGCACGACTTTCTCTTCATCTATAGCACCCGCCAGCGCGGCGAACTTAATCATCGCGTACTCACCGCTCACCTGATACGCGCCAATCGGCAATTCAGTACGTTCACGCAGCTCACGCACGATGTCGAGGTATGCTCCGGCAGGTTTAACCATCAGGCAGTCTGCGCCCTGGGCTTCATCCAGCAGCGACTCACGAATCGCCTCACGACGGTTCATTGGGTTCATCTGATAGCTTTTGCGGTCGCCTTTTAATGCGCTTCCGGCAGCTTCACGGAACGGGCCATAAAAGGAGGAGGCGAACTTGGTCGAATACGACATAATCGCCGTATCTTTAAAGCCCGCAGCGTCCAGCGCCTGGCGAATCGCCTGTACCTGACCATCCATCGCAGCGGAAGGGGCGATGAAATCTGCGCCTGCAGCAGCTGCAACCACGGCTTGCTTGCCTAAATTTTCCAGAGTCGCGTCGTTGTCGACGCCATGCTCGCACAGCACACCGCAGTGACCGTGAGAAGTGTATTCACAGAAACAAGTGTCTGACATGACGATCATTTCTGGCACAGTCTGCTTGCAGATGCGCGACATACGCGCCACCAGTCCATCTTCCCGCCAGGCGTCGCTGCCGGTTTCATCGGTATGGTGAGAGATGCCGAAAGTCATCACGGAACGAATACCGGCGTTGGCGATGCGTTCAATTTCGCGTGCCAGATGTTTCTCTGGAATGCGCATCACGCCTGGCATGGCTTCAACGGCTTTGTAGTCGTCAATTTCTTCTTCAACAAAGATCGGCAACACCAGGTCGTTAAGGCTAAGTGTTGTCTCTTCAAACATAGCGCGCAGCGCAGGAGATTTGCGCAGGCGACGAGGGCGTTGGATTAAATCTGTCATGGTCTGCCTGATGTTTGTGGAATCGAGGGACATAGTATACCTGAAGCAGGCTGGGTGTGTTTTACGAAAGTTGTCGCGATGTTGACAAGAAGAGAATGAAAAAGAGGTCAGGACATCTTTGTAATAGAAATAGCAATAATTTCATATTCACTGAAAATATTTTTAATTTTTATTTATAGCCATAGATTATTGTTTTTGGGGATTTGGTGACGTTTTCAAAAAGTGAATAACTTAAAGTTCATTGCTTATTGATACATTATTTGTCTGTTTTGGTTGTTTTATATCTTCATGGTCTATGTTTTAAAATTAACGCTTTCGTTAACGTATTGAAATATTGTGTTTTTGTTATTTCTTTCTTTGTGTGTGTTCACGTGCTTTATATATGTCCGCAATCGGACTTAGGGGAAAGAATAATTGAACCATTCCTCTATAACGCCGCATAATCGTAAACGCGAAACATAATATGTTTTCTATGCATTGATAATTGATGGATCAACTTATTACGTCCCTGAGGAGGGATGACAAATGCACTCCTGGAAAAAGAAACTTGTAGTATCACAATTAGCATTGGCTTGCACTCTGGCTATCACCTCTCAGGCTAATGCAGCGACCAACGATATTTCTGGTCAAACTTACAATACTTTCCATCACTACAACGACGCCACCTATGCTGATGACGTTTACTATGATGGTTATGTAGGCTGGAATAACTATGCCGCTGATAGTTATTACAACGGCGATATCTATCCGGTCATTAATAACGCTACCGTTAACGGCGTGATTTCTACCTACTATCTGGACGATGGTATTTCTACTAATACCAACGCCAATAGCCTGACAATCAAAAACAGCACTATTCACGGCATGATTTATTCCGAGTGCATGACAACTGATTGTGCTGATCGTGCGGATGACTACTACCATGATCGTCTGGCGCTGACCGTTGATAATTCAACGATCGATGACAACTACGAACACTACACATATAACGGCACCTACAATAATGCCGCTGACACTCATGTTGTAAATGTATTTAACATTGGTACTGCCATCACTCTGGATCAGGAAGTTGATCTGTCCATCTCTAATAACTCTCATGTAGCAGGTATTACGCTGACTCAGGGTTATGAGTGGGAAGATATCGACGACAACACTGTCAGCACTGGTGTAAACAGCAGCGAAGTATTTAATAACACCATCACTGTTAAAGATTCTACCGTGACCTCTGGTTCATGGACTGATGAAGGTACTACTGGTTGGTTTGGTAATACTGGTAATGCTAGTGATTACAATGGTGATGGGTGGAATGCTGATGATGTTGCATTAGCTGTTATTGCACATCCATATGCTGATAACGCCATGCAAACCACTGCAACATTCGACAATTCCACACTGATGGGCGATGTATTCTTCTCAAGTAATTTTGATGAGAACTTCTTCCCACAAGGTCGTGATAGCTATCGTGATGCTGACGGTGATGTAGATACTAACGGTTGGGATGGTACTGATCGCCTGGATCTGACCCTGAACAATGGCAGCAAGTGGGTCGGTGCGGCAATGTCTGCGCATCAGATTGGTGTTGATACTGATGACGATGGTGTAAATGACTCCTATACATATGGAATCAATACTGAAGCCACTGCAACTCTGATCGACATCGCAGCTAACAGCCTGTGGCCTTCATCAACTGTTGGTGTAGAAAACAGCGACTCTGAATACAGCGAATTTGATCACATCATCGGTAACGAAGTTTACCAGAGCGGTCTGTTCAATGTGACCCTGAACACCGGTTCACAGTGGGATACCACCAAAACTTCTCTGATTGATACTCTGAGCATCAACAGTGGTTCAACTGTTAATGTTGCTGATTCAACGCTGATTTCTGACTCTATCTCTCTGACTGGTCTTTCTGCGCTGAACATCAACGAAGATGGTCATGTTGCAACTGATTCACTGACTGTCGACAACAGTACCGTAACCATTTCTGATGAAGTTTCTGCTGGCTGGGCTGTAGGTGATGCTGCTCTGTATGCTAACAACATCAAAGTGACTAACGACGGTATCCTGGATGTAGGTAACACTGCGGCGAATGCTCTGCAGGTTGATACTCTGAACCTGACCAGCACTACTGATACCAGTGGTAACATTCACGCAGGTGTGTTCAACATCGAAAGCAACCGCTTCGTACTCGATGCCGATCTGACCAACGACCGTACCAACGATACTACCAAGTCAAACTACGGTTATGGCTTAATCGCAATGAACTCTGATGGTCACCTGACCATTAACGGTAACGGCGATAACGACAACACTGCTTCTATCGAAGCTGGTCAGAACGAAGTTGATAACAACGGTGACCATGTTGCAGCTGCAACCGGTAACTACAAAGTTCGTATCGACAACGCTACTGGTGCTGGTTCTATCGCTGACTACAACGGCAACGAGCTGATCTACGTCAACGACAAAAACAGCAACGCGACCTTCTCTGCTGCTAACAAAGCTGACCTGGGTGCATACACCTATCAGGCTGAGCAGCGTGGTAACACCGTTGTTCTGCAACAGATGGAGCTGACCGACTACGCTAACATGGCGCTGAGCATCCCGTCTGCGAACACCAATATCTGGAACCTGGAACAAGACACCGTTGGTACTCGTCTGACCAACTCTCGTCATGGTCTGGCTGATAACGGCGGCGCATGGGTAAGCTACTTCGGTGGTAACTTCAACGGCGACAACGGCACCATCAACTATGATCAGGATGTTAACGGCATCATGGTCGGTGTTGATACCAAAATTGACGGTAACAACGCTAAGTGGATCGTCGGTGCGGCTGCAGGCTTCGCTAAAGGTGATATGAATGACCGTTCTGGTCAGGTGGATCAAGACAGCCAGACTGCCTACATCTACTCTTCTGCTCACTTCGCGAACAACGTCTTTGTTGACGGTAGCTTGAGCTACTCTCACTTCAACAACGACCTGTCTGCAACCATGAGCAACGGTACTTACGTTGACGGCAGCACCAACTCCGACGCTTGGGGCTTTGGTTTGAAAGCCGGTTACGACTTCAAACTGGGTGATGCAGGTTACGTGACTCCTTACGGCAGCGTTTCTGGTCTGTTCCAGTCTGGTGATGATTACCAGCTGAGCAACGACATGAAAGTTGATGGTCAGTCTTACGACAGCATGCGTTATGAACTGGGTGTAGATGCAGGTTATACCTTCACCTACAGCGAAGACCAGGCTCTGACTCCGTACTTCAAACTGGCTTACGTCTACGACGACTCTAACAACGATAACGATGTGAACGGTGATTCCATCGATAACGGTACTGAAGGGTCTGCGGTACGTGTTGGTCTGGGTACTCAGTTCAGCTTCACCAAGAACTTCAGCGCCTATACCGATGCTAACTACCTCGGTGGTGGTGACGTAGATCAAGACTGGTCCGCGAATGTGGGTGTTAAATATACCTGGTAATATTCTTCACTCCGAAGAAATAGGTAATTTAATCTAAATAATGCCCGTCAAGGATTTGACGGGCATTACTGCAAAGGACGCGCAAATGTTATCTGTAGTTAAACCTCTTCAGGAATTTGGTAAGCTCGATAAATGTTTGTCCAGATACGGTACGCGCTTCGAGTTTAATAATGAAAAGCAAGTTATATTTTCCAGTGATGTCAATAGCGAAGATACTTTCGTTATTTTAGAGGGCGTTATCTCTTTGCGTAGAGAAGAAAACGTACTTATCGGTATTACCCAGGCTCCTTATATTATGGGGCTGGCTGATGGTTTAATGAAAAACGATATACCATACAAATTAATATCAGAAGGAAGCTGTGCGGGATATCATTTACCAGCCAAACAAACCATTACTCTTATTGAACAAAATCAACTCTGGCGAGACGCTTTTTACTGGTTAGCCTGGCAAAATAGAATTCTGGAATTACGCGACGTTCAGCTCATTGGGCATAATTCCTACGAACAAATCCGCGCGACGTTATTATCAATGATTGACTGGAATGAAGAATTGCGATCACGTATTGGTGTGATGAATTATATCCATCAACGTACACGTATATCGCGTTCTGTCGTTGCGGAAGTTCTCGCTGCTTTGCGTAAAGGCGGCTATATCGAAATGAATAAAGGCAAACTGGTCGCTATCAACCGTTTGCCTTCAGAGTATTAATCAGGATGCGGGGATAACCAACGGTTTATTCCCGCTTAGCTCGGTCACCAGGTCATTGATGCCATCGCTCATATTTTTGAAGCGCGTCAATGGCGAACGAGTGACCACCACAAATGCGCCAATGTTCTTCTGCGGGATCATCGCCATATAGGTAATGAAACCGCCACCACCACCTGTCTTCTGAATAATCCCTGGACGACCCTCTTTCGGGGCCATATATACCCAGCCTAAACCAAGCGCATCCGCTTTGCCGGGGACATCCATGCCAATCACTTTTGTAAACTGCGCGCGCTGATAAATCAACGTCTGCATGCGATCAGCCTGGTTACTGCGCTGATAAAAATCAGATGACAAATACTGCTGCATCCAGCGCATCATATCGCCTGGCGTGGAATAGACGCCGCCGCTGCCAATTGCCGCCAGCGTGTTATTGCACGGACTGGCACCGCGCTCAGCAACCATTAAACGGCGGCACTGATCCGGTGAGGGGGTGTAGGTGGTGTCTTTCATCCCCAACGGACGGGTAATCTGCTCTTCAAACAGCTGGGTATAAGGCTTGCCGGACGCATTCGCCAGTGCATCTGCCAGCAGATCGAATGCGAGGTTGGAGTACGCCGCCTGACTGCCTGGCGCGGCTTTCAGCTTCGCCGTAGAAAGGTATTTCCAGCGTTGCTCGCGCGTTGGCCAGACAAATACCGGACGATGTGCCGCGCCACCGGGCTGTTCACGGGGCAGGGCGCTGGTATGGGTTGCCAGATTCACCAGCGTAATGGGCGTCCCATTGTAGGTCGGTACACGTGCGCCTGGTGGAGCATATTTACTTAGCGGATCGTTTAACTTCACGGTCCCCTGGTCGAGCAATTTCACCAGCATCTCACTGGTCATTAACTTGGTGAGGGAAGCAATACGTATGACGGAATCCAGCTGCGGGCGAACGTTATTACCAGGTCGCGTTTCGCCATAACTGCGAAAGACGCGCTGGTTACCGTCGATAACAACCAGCGCCATCCCCGTGGCACCGCTGCCGTAAAAAATATGATCGGCATAACGATCGACAATATCAGAGGCAAACTCCGGTTCAGTGATCGGCTGCGCCGCATGGACGGAGGTCAATGACGCCGCACACAGCACGGCAGAAAAAAGCAGACTACGTTTCAACGGTGGTGTCCATAGATTGAATGAAGGTAACTGAGCGTATTTATACTACTCATTGATGGATTGCAAAGGGCGAATTAGTGCAATAATAGTGTTAAAAACGTAACGGCGCGTAAACACGATCTTTTTCCTGCTCACCAATGCCTGCATTTGTGATCCTGCGCGTGTTAATCCGCTTATGTAAACAATCTTTGGTTTGTGAAATCCGTCGAAACAATTCTTATGCTCAGGCTGGCGAACTAAGCGCCTTGCTATGGGTCACAATGGGCGGTTTCATTTGGCTGACGCTTTGTAGCGGTCATGCGGTTAATACACAGCAGTTGTTAAAACGATAAGAAGTTAGCAGGAGTGCATATGTTTAAGTCTTTTTTCCCAAAGCCGGGACCGTTTTTTCTCTCGGCCTTTGTTTGGGCATTGATTGCCGTTATCTTCTGGCAAGCCGGTGGGGGGGATTGGGTGGCGCGTATCACCGGCGCTTCCGGGCAGATCCCGATTAGCGCCGCGCGTTTCTGGTCGTTGGATTTCCTGATTTTTTACGCTTACTACATTGTTTGCGTAGGACTTTTTGCATTGTTCTGGTTTATCTATAGCCCGCACCGTTGGCAATACTGGTCAATACTCGGTACTGCGCTGATTATCTTCGTCACCTGGTTTTTGGTGGAAGTCGGGGTTGCCGTCAACGCCTGGTATGCGCCGTTCTATGATCTGATTCAAACGGCGCTAAGTTCGCCGCATAAAGTCACCATCGAACAATTTTACCGCGAAGTGGGAGTCTTTCTGGGGATTGCGCTGATCGCGGTGGTGATCAGTGTGCTGAACAACTTCTTTGTCAGTCACTACGTGTTCCGCTGGCGTACGGCGATGAACGAATATTACATGGCGAACTGGCAACAACTGCGTCATATCGAAGGGGCCGCGCAGCGTGTGCAGGAAGACACCATGCGTTTTGCTTCAACGCTGGAGAATATGGGCGTCAGCTTTATCAACGCTATCATGACGTTGATCGCCTTCCTGCCGGTGCTGGTAACGCTCTCCGCACATGTGCCGGAGCTGCCGATTGTCGGGCACATTCCGTATGGTCTGGTGATTGCCGCTATCGTCTGGTCGCTGATGGGGACCGGATTACTGGCAGTGGTAGGGATCAAACTGCCGGGGCTGGAGTTTAAAAACCAGCGTGTAGAGGCTGCCTACCGTAAAGAGCTGGTTTATGGTGAAGACGATGCCACGCGCGCGACGCCGCCTACGGTACGCGAGCTGTTTAGCGCCGTACGGAAAAACTATTTCCGCCTCTATTTTCACTATATGTATTTCAACATCGCCCGCATTCTCTATTTGCAGGTCGATAACGTTTTCGGTTTGTTCTTGCTGTTTCCGTCAATTGTTGCCGGTACGATTACGCTCGGCCTGATGACGCAGATTACTAACGTTTTTGGTCAGGTTCGCGGTGCTTTCCAGTACCTGATTAACTCATGGACCACACTGGTTGAGTTGATGTCTATCTACAAACGTCTGCGCAGCTTTGAACATGAGCTGGATGGTGACAAAATTCAGGAAGTAACCCATACCTTGAGCTAAAAAGGAGAAGTAATGTCGCGCGTCAATCATCTATCTTCGCTGTCATTGTTGGCGGTTCTGGTTTTAGCGGGGTGTAGTAGTCAGGCTCCACAACCGTTGAAAAAGGGCGAAAAAGCGATAGATGTGGCGAGCGTCGTGCGGCAGAAGATGCCTGCGAGCGTGAAAGACCGCGATGCCTGGGCGAAAGATCTCGCCACCACGTTTGAAAGTCAGGGGCTGGCACCGACGCTGGAAAACGTCTGCTCGGTGCTTGCGGTGGCGCAGCAGGAGTCAAATTATCAGGCAGATCCGGCTGTTCCGGGCTTAAGCAAGATCGCCTGGCAAGAGATTGACCGTCGTGCTGAACGGATGCACATTCCTGCTTTTCTGGTGCATACCGCGCTAAAAATCAAATCGCCAAACGGCAAAAGCTATAGCGAACGGTTAGATTCGGTGCGTACTGAAAAGCAATTGAGCGCGATTTTTGACGATCTGATCAGCATGGTGCCAATGGGGCAGACGTTGTTTGGTTCGCTTAATCCGGTGCGCACCGGTGGGCCGATGCAGGTCAGCATTGCCTTTGCCGAACAGCATACCAAAGGGTATCCGTGGAAAATGGACGGTACAGTCCGTCAGGAAGTCTTCAGTCGTCGCGGCGGGTTGTGGTTTGGTACTTACCATTTACTGAATTATCCCGCCAGCTATAGCGCGCCGATATACCGTTTTGCTGATTTTAACGCTGGTTGGTACGCCAGCCGTAATGCCGCGTTTCAGAACGCGGTCAGTAAGGTCAGCGGCGTGAAGCTGGCACTGGACGGTGATTTAATTCGTTACGACAGTAAAGAGCCCGGGAAAACCGAACTGGCAACGCGCAAACTGGCGGGAAAACTGGGGATGAGCGACAGTGAAATTCGCCGCCAGTTAGAGAAAGGGGACAGCTTCTCTTTTGAGGAGACGGCGCTGTACAAGAAAGTTTATCAACTTGCCGAAGCGAAAACGGGTAAATCACTACCCCGCGAAATGTTGCCTGGCATTCAACTGGAAAGCCCGAAAATCACCCGCAACCTGACTACGGCCTGGTTTGCGAAGCGCGTAGACGAACGGCGGGCGCGTTGTATGAAACAGTGATCAAACAGGAATGTCATGCCAGATAAAGCGTTTTAGGTCCTATCTGGCAAGTAAATCTTACTGGCGGCGATGTCGCCAGTGCAGCCATAGCGCCACTACTGCAAAAATGAGGCAGCCAACTAAAAACGGGATCAGCCCGAAAATGGTGCCGACACCTAAACCAATTTCCACCCGTGGGCGACCTGTTTCCTGGACCTGCATTAAGCGCTCATAGACGCCGGGCGCATGCACTAGCAGGTTCAGCAATTGCGCCCCAGCCCAAAAGCAAAACAGCACAAACAACGCA
This sequence comes from Escherichia sp. WS338, assembly GCF_046486405.1. Lineage (NCBI taxonomy): Bacteria > Pseudomonadati > Pseudomonadota > Gammaproteobacteria > Enterobacterales > Enterobacteriaceae > Escherichia > Escherichia sp. WS338. The sequence goes on from NZ_JBJQLL010000003.1 coordinate 9,742, forward strand.
TAGGCAATATTGCCAGGCGTTGAAGAGGCATTGCGATATTTTCCGCTAAACAGCGATTTTGACAGGGTGAAATCAGCCATAAAAACCTCCGGAAGTCATCTGCTTCTCTTCTGGTGTGATACCAGCGGCTTATGGCAAGTCTGACAGGTCATTTAGATTGTCAATATCAGAATCATGGTAAATTGATGTTGGGAATATTCCCGAAGCGTGAATCTTCGTTGTGAGTCACAAAATGGAAACCTTAAGTTAAATTTATTAACAAATGCGAAAGTGTTGTCTACCCCACAGACAGTTGTTACAGAATATGCAAGGATGTTGTTTTTCGTTAACGGAGCTGCCATGAATCTGCCTGTAAAAATCCGCCGTGACTGGCACTACTATGCGTTCGCCATTGGCCTTATATTCATTCTTAATGGCGTGGTGGGGTTACTGGGATTTGAAGCAAAAGGTTGGCAGACCTATGCCGTCGGTCTGGTGACGTGGGTGATTAGTTTCTGGCTGGCGGGGTTGATTATTCGTCGTCGCGATGAAGAAACTGAAAACGCCCAATAAGAATATTACCGGGCGTTTGAATATTACATTGTGGTTTTCAGTGCGTTATCTGCAGCGTGACGCTCCAGCGCCAGCTCAATCAAACGCGTGATCAGGTCGGTGTAACCCAGACCGCTGGCTTGCCACAACTTCGGATACATACTGATGTTGGTGAAGCCAGGCAGGGTGTTGATCTCGTTGATCACCACTTCGTTCTCTGGGGTTAAAAACACGTCTACACGCGCCATGCCTGCGCATCCCAACGTTTGATAGGCCTGAACGGCAATCGCCCGGATCTTATCGTTGATTTCTGGCGCAATGGCTGCCGGAACAACCACTTTCGCGCCATCTTCGTCAATGTACTTGGTGTCGTAGGCATAAAAATCGCTGGTGAGTACGATCTCGCCACAGGTGCTGGCTTGCGGATTGTCGTTGCCCAGAACTGCGCATTCGATCTCACGACCTTTGATCCCTTGCTCAACGATCACTTTATGGTCGAACTCGAACGCCAGATCGACGGCAATTGCGTACTGTTCTTCACTGGTTACTTTGCTGACACCAACAGAAGAGCCCTGATTAGCCGGTTTTACAAACAGCGGTAACCCCAGTTTAGACTCCACTTCGGCAAAACTGATGTTGTGACGATTAGCGCGCGTCAGGGTAATAAATGGCGCAATGTTCAGCCCGGCATCGCGCAGCAGACGTTTGGTGACATCTTTATCCATACAGGCCGCTGAAGCCAGAACATCAGAACCTACAAACGGTAAATTGGCGACCCGCAGCATTCCCTGCAAGGAACCATCTTCGCCCAGCGTACCGTGGACAATCGGGAAAATGACATCCACCGTCGGCAACGGCTGACCGTTTTGCGCGTCGATAAGCTGATGTTCATGTTTACCAGGCACCTGCGCAAGGCTGGTCGCCGAAGGGCGCAACGCAATATGGGCAGGATCGTCTGCATTTAGCAGATAATTGTTGGCATCGCTGACGTGCCATTGCCCTTGTTTATCAATGCCCAGCAGCACAACGTCGAAGCGACTTTTATCAATGGCATCGACAATGTTTTTTGCCGATTGCAGAGACACTTCATGTTCCGCTGATTTACCACCAAAAACGATTCCTACCCGCAGTTTTTCCATCTTAAAAACCTATCCCGTCTAACACAAAGTGCATACATTACCACGACAAAACGGGGGATTCGCGGCCTTCTGACAGAATGTTGCAATCTTCTGCTGACAAAGCGTGCAACGTACTGGTGAAGAAAGTGCGTTATCTCAATGATGTGCGCAAGATCACAAAAATGATGAACGGGAAGCTAATTTATTCCTGGCTTGTATGGCCATGCAGTGAGTTTTTTTCTCTTAATTATAAGTTAACGAAGAGAATATATTTCATAACTTTTATTTATAATAAAGGTTGATAATTAAAAGCCTATATTTTGTGTGGGTAATTATTAAAATAAGAGAAACGTTTCGCTGGTAATCAAACAAAAAATATTTGCGCAAAGTATTTCCTTTGTCATAAAAATAATACTTCCAGACACTATGAAGTTGTGAAACATAATGTTAACTTCTCCATACTTTGGATAAGGAAATACAGACATGAAAAATCTCATTGCTGAGTTGTTATTTAAGCTTGCCCAAAAAGAAGAAGAGTCGAAAGAACTGTGTGCGCAGGTAGAAGCTTTGGAGATTATCGTCACGGCAATGCTTCGCAATATGGCGCAAAATGATCAACAGCGGTTGATTGATCAGGTAGAGGGGGCGCTGTACGAGGTAAAGCCCGATGCCAGCATTCCTGACGACGATACGGAGCTGCTGCGCGATTACGTAAAGAAGTTATTGAGGCATCCTCGTCAGTAAAAAGTTAATCTTTTCAACAGCTGTCATAAAGTTGTCACGGCCGAGACTTATAGTCGCTTTGTTTTTATTTTTAATGTATTTGTACATGGAGAAAATAAAGTGAAACAAAGCACTATTGCACTGGCACTCTTACCGTTACTGTTTTCCCCTGTGACAAAAGCCCGGACACCAGAAATGCCTGTTCTGGAAAACCGGGCTGCTCAGGGCGATATTACTGCGCCCGGCGGTGCTCGCCGCTTAACGGGTGATCAGACCGCCGCTCTGCGTGATTCTCTTAGCGATAAACCTGCAAAAAATATTATTTTGCTGATTGGCGATGGGATGGGGGACTCGGAAATTACTGCCGCACGCAATTATGCCGAAGGTGCGGGCGGCTTTTTTAAAGGTATCGATGCCTTACCGCTTACCGGACAATACACACACTATGCGCTGAATAAAAAAACCGGCAAACCGGACTACGTCACCGACTCGGCTGCATCAGCAACCGCCTGGTCAACTGGTGTCAAAACCTATAACGGCGCGCTGGGCGTCGATATTCACGAAAAAGATCACCCAACGATTCTGGAAATGGCAAAAGCCGCAGGTCTGGCGACCGGTAACGTTTCTACCGCAGAGTTGCAGGATGCCACGCCCGCTGCGCTGGTGGCGCATGTGACCTCGCGCAAATGCTACGGTCCGAGTGCGACCAGTGAAAAATGTCCGGGTAACGCTCTGGAAAAAGGCGGAAAAGGATCGATTACCGAACAGCTGCTTAACGCCCGTGCCGATGTTACGCTTGGCGGCGGTGCAAAAACCTTTGCTGAAACGGCAACCGCCGGTGAATGGCAGGGAAAAACGCTGCGTGAACAGGCACAGGCGCGTGGTTATCAGTTGGTGAGTGATGCTGCCTCACTGAATTCGGTGACGGAAGCGAATCAGCAAAAACCCCTGCTTGGCCTGTTTGCTGACGGCAATATGCCAGTGCGCTGGCTAGGACCGAAAGCAACGTACCACGGCAATATCGACAAGCCCGCAGTTACCTGTACGCCTAATCCGCAACGTAATGACAGTGTACCGACCCTGGCGCAGATGACCGACAAAGCCATTGAATTGTTGAGTAAAAATGAGAAAGGCTTTTTCCTGCAAGTTGAAGGTGCATCAATCGATAAACAGGATCACGCTGCGAATCCTTGTGGGCAAATTGGCGAGACGGTCGATCTCGATGAAGCCGTACAACGTGCGCTGGAATTCGCTAAAAAGGATGGCAACACGCTGGTCATAGTCACCGCTGATCACGCCCACGCCAGCCAGATTGTCGCGCCGGACACCAAAGCGCCGGGCCTCACCCAGGCGCTAAATACCAAAGATGGCGCAGTGATGGTGATGAGTTACGGGAACTCCGAAGAGGATTCACAAGAACATACCGGCAGTCAGTTGCGTATTGCAGCGTATGGCCCACATGCCGCCAATGTCGTTGGACTGACCGACCAGACCGATCTCTTCTACACCATGAAAGCCGCCCTGGGGCTGAAATAAAACCGCGCCCGGCGGTGAATTTTCGCTGTCGGGTGGTTTTTTTGCTGTTAGCAACCAGACTTAATGGCAGATCACGGGCGCAAACGCTCATGGTTAAAACATGAAGAGGGATGGTGCGATGAAAATAACATTACTGGTTACCTTGCTTTTCGGACTGGTTTTTTTAACCACCGTCGGCGCTGCCGAGAGAACCTTAACCCCGCAACAACAGCGTATGACCTCCTGTAATCAGCAGGCGACGGCGCAGGCGTTGAAAGGGGATGCTCGTAAGACCTACATGAGTGATTGCCTGAAGAACAGCAAGTCTGCGCCTGGTGAAAAAAGTTTGACGCCACAGCAGCAAAAGATGCGCGAATGTAATAATCAAGCAACGCAACAATCTCTGAAAGGGGATGATCGTAATAAGTTTATGAGCGCCTGCCTCAAGAAAGCCGCCTGATACCTGATAGTGCTAACGGGTGAGCTACGAAAATGGCTCACCCGAAATTTCATACTTCTGCCTTTAGCCCCGTCTCTATAATTTGGGAAAATTGTTTCTGAATGTTCCCAAAATAATGAATGATGAAAACTTTTTCAAAAAAGCGGCGGCGCATGGGGAGGAACCTCCTTTAACTCCTCAAAACGAACATCAGCGATCCGGGCTGCGCTTCGCCCGTCGCGTCAGACTACCCCGCGCGGTTGGCCTGGCTGGCATGTTCTTACCGATTGCTTCAACGCTGGTTTCGCACCCGCCGCCGGGCTGGTGGTGGCTGGTGTTGGTCGGCTGGGCGTTCGTCTGGCCGCATTTAGCCTGGCAGATAGCGAGCAGGGCCGTCGATCCGCTTAGCCGGGAAATTTACAACTTAAAAACCGATGCAGTATTAGCGGGAATGTGGGTAGGCGTAATGGGCGTAAACGTGCTGCCTTCCACCGCGATGTTGATGATTATGTGTCTGAATTTGATGGGGGCAGGCGGCCCCCGTCTGTTTGTCGCGGGTCTGGTGTTGATGGTGGTTTCCTGCCTTGTCACCCTCGAACTGACGGGCATCACCGTGTCGTTCAATAGTGCGCCGCTGGAATGGTGGCTCTCCCTTCCCATTATCGTCATTTATCCTCTGCTGTTTGGCTGGGTCAGCTACCAGACGGCGACTAAACTGGCGGAACATAAACGCAGGTTGCAGGTCATGAGTACCCGCGACGGTATGACGGGCGTGTATAACCGACGTCATTGGGAAACTATGTTACGCAATGAATTTGATAACTGTCGGCGGCATAACCGCGATGCGACATTACTGATTATCGATATCGACCATTTCAAGAGCATCAACGATACCTGGGGCCATGATGTGGGCGATGAAGCGATTGTGGCGCTTACCCGACAGTTACAAATAACCCTGCGCGGTAGCGATGTGATTGGTCGGTTTGGCGGCGATGAGTTTGCTGTAATCATGTCCGGTACACCAGCTGAGAGCGCCATTACCGCCATGTTACGGGTGCATGAAGGGCTAAACACGTTACGTTTGCCGAATACGCCACAGGTAACATTACGGATTAGTGTGGGGGTTGCGCCGCTGAATCCACAAATGAGTCACTATCGCGAGTGGTTGAAATCGGCTGATTTGGCGCTCTACAAAGCAAAGAAAGCCGGACGTAACCGCACCGAAGTGGCGGCCTGACGTCCGGCAAAAATCATCAGGATTTGCTGAGTTTTTCTGATTTTTCCATACACTTCGTCATCGCTTCGATCACTGCGGCACGGAAGCCTTTCTCTTCCAGTACGCGTACCGCCTCAATGGTGGTGCCTCCCGGTGAGCAGACCATATCTTTCAGTGCCCCCGGATGTTCTCCCGTTTCCAGCACCATTTTTGCGGAACCCATTACCGCCTGAGCGGCAAATTTATACGCCTGGGCGCGAGGCATCCCGCCCAGCACGGCGGCGTCGGCCATCGCTTCGATAAACATAAAGACGTAGGCTGGCGAAGAACCGCTCACACCGACCACCGGGTGGATCATCGGCTCGGCAATTACTTCCGCTTCGCCAAAGCAGCGGAAAATATTCAGCACATCAGCGGTATCTTCTGGGGTTACCAGCGCGTTTGGCGTTACGGAGGTCATCCCGGCATTAACCAGCGCGGGAGTGTTCGGCATGGCGCGGATAATTTTCCGGTCATGGCCCAGCGCGCGGGCAAGCTGGTCGAGCGTGACGCCTGCTGCAATAGAAACGACCAGAGAGTCTTTATTCAGGCTGGAGGTGATTTCGCTAAGCACTTTAATCATGATGCCTGGTTTAACGGCGGCAAAAATGATGTCGGCGATTTGCGCCACTTCTTGCGCCGATTCTGCGGCGTTGATGCCGAACTGGTCATGCAGGGCGGCGACTTTATCCGGGGAGGGGGTATATACCCAGATTTGCCCTGGAAGCACCTGACCGCTGGCAATCAGACCGCCGAGAATGGCTTTTCCCATATTGCCGCAGCCAATAAAACCGATTTTCTTTTCCATTGCCTCACTCCTGCCGTGAAATTCATTGTTTTGATAATCGCTGGCAGAAGCATAAACAGAACTATGCCGGAAGGCAAAAGCGCGACACAATAGAGGATTACCCAACAAAGGATGACTTTATGACAATTTGGGTGGATGCCGACGCGTGTCCCAATGTAATTAAAGAGATTTTGTATCGCGCGGCGGAACGTATGCAGATGCCGCTGGTACTGGTAGCAAACCAGAGTTTACGCGTGCCGCCATCGCGATTTATTCGTACGCTGCGCGTCGCGGCAGGTTTCGACGTTGCCGATAACGAAATTGTCCGGCAGTGTGAAGCGGGCGATTTGGTGATCACCGCAGATATACCTCTGGCTGCTGAAGCCATCGAGAAAGGCGCGGCGGCGCTTAATCCTCGCGGCGAACGTTACACGCCAGCGACCATTCGTGAGCGCCTGACGATGCGCGATTTTATGGATACCTTACGTGCCAGTGGGATCCAGACCGGAGGACCAGATAGTCTTTCACAACGTGACCGCCAGGCCTTTGCTGCGGAGCTGGATAAGTGGTGGCTGGAAGTGCAACGTAGTCGTGGCTAAATGTAATTTATTATTTACACTTCATTCTTGAATATTTATTGGTATAGTAAGGGATGTATTGATATTTTCACTTTAAGTGGAATTTTTTCTTTACAATCGAAATTGTACTAGTTTGATGGTATGATCGCTATTCTCATGATACCGGCTTTCGCCGCATTGCGACCTATTGGGGAAAACCCACGATGACACAACCTCTTTTTCTGATCGGGCCTCGGGGCTGTGGTAAAACAACGGTCGGAATGGCCCTTGCCGATTCGCTTAACCGTCGGTTTGTCGATACCGACCAGTGGTTGCAATCACAGCTCAATATGACGGTCGCGGAGATCGTCGAAAGGGAAGAGTGGGCGGGATTCCGCGCCAGAGAAACGGCGGCGCTGGAAGCGGTAACTGCGCCATCCACCGTTATCGCTACAGGCGGCGGCATTATTCTGACGGAATTTAATCGTCACTTCATGCAAAATAACGGGATCGTGGTTTATTTGTGTGCGCCAGTATCAGTCCTGGTTAACCGGCTGCAAGCTGCTCCGGAAGAAGATTTACGGCCAACCTTAACGGGGAAACCGCTGAGCGAAGAAGTTCAGGAAGTGCTGGAAGAACGCGATGCGCTTTATCGCGAAGTTGCGCATATTATCATCGACGCAACAAACGAACCCAGCCAGGTGATTTCTGAAATTCGCAGTGCCCTGGCACAGACGATCAATTGTTGATTTTCGAGCGCCTATACTTAACGTTCATCCCGTGAAATAAGGAAGAACGATGCCAACGAAACCGCCTTATCCTCGTGAAGCATATATAGTGACGATTGAAAAAGGAAAACCAGGACAGACGGTAACCTGGTACCAACTCAGAGCCGATCATCCTAAACCAGACTCGTTGATCAGTGAACATCCGACCGCTCAGGAAGCGATGGATGCGAAAAAACGCTATGAGGACCCTGACAAAGAGTGACCGCATCAGACTGCTCGGAAGGGATTCTGAGTGCCACCACAAGGGATCTGCGTCACATTTTTCACAATTCATGTTTTTCAAATAATTAGAATATTAAACAATAACAATCCATTACTGGAATCATTTGGAATCTTTACATTATGCCGTGCAGGTCTGCTGCTACGCTTTTTGTCATTTGTAGCACAGGTAAGTGTCAGCAGTGGTGCTTAGCGCTTGCCCGGTAATTAACGACGAAATAAAAGTAAGGTGGAAGAACAATGAGTGCGTCGTTGGCGATCCTGACCATCGGCATTGTACCTATGCAGGAAGTTTTGCCGCTCCTGACAGAATACATTGACGAAGATAATATTTCCCATCATAGCCTGCTGGGGAAGTTAAGCCGCGAAGAAGTGATGGCGGAGTACGCGCCAGAAGCAGGCGAAGACACAATTCTCACATTATTAAATGACAACCAGCTGGCCCATGTTTCGCGTCGTAAAGTGGAACGAGACCTGCAAGGTGTGGTTGAAGTGCTCGATAATCAGGGTTACGACGTCATTATATTAATGAGTACAGCAAACATTAGTAGTATGACCGCGCGTAATACGATCTTTCTTGAGCCGTCGCGGATATTGCCACCGCTGGTTTCCTCTATTGTTGAAGATCATCAGGTGGGGGTTATCGTACCGGTTGAGGAGTTGCTGACCGTTCAGGCGCAAAAATGGCAAATTTTGCAGAAACCGCCAGTATTTTCATTGGGTAACCCCATTCATGATTCGGAACAAAAAATCATTGATGCCGGGAAAGAATTACTGGCAAAAGGGGCTGATGTCATCATGCTGGATTGTTTGGGATTTAACCAGCGTCATCGCGATTTACTGCAAAAACAGCTCGATGTTACTGTCTTGCTCTCTAACGTATTGATTGCACGGCTGGCTGCGGAATTACTGGTGTAATTTTGCGTGACAGCCAGCGCCTCTGGCTCCTATAGTGAAGTAGATGTTCAACTACCAGACAGGGCCAGTTTATGCTTCAAAGTAATGAGTACTTTTCAGGCAAAGTGAAATCGATCGGCTTTTCCAGCAGCAGCACTGGTCGCGCCAGCGTGGGTGTTATGGTTGAAGGTGAATACACCTTCAGCACCGCTGAGCCTGAAGAGATGACGGTAATCAGTGGCGCGCTGAATGTGTTACTGCCTGACGCGACCGACTGGCAAGTGTATGAAGCCGGTTCGGTGTTTAATGTTCCCGGTCACAGCGAGTTTCATCTGCAAGTTGCCGAACCCACCTCTTATCTGTGCCGCTATCTGTAATTCCTCGCCTTCCCCTTGAACGGGAGGGCATTTTTCTGAAATGTCCTCTCTTTAACCCATAATAATATTTCCTTTGCTGGGATTTTTTCGATTTCCGATATATTCATAATTCATCAAGGTTGATATAAATATCAGCGAAGATCTCCAGATATTGTTGCGGAACTGGCGACGATAAAAGATAAATCAGATGATGAATGGTGGCGTGCATTGCTGCAAAGTCGCAATGATCATTTGCGCCAAACGGCATTGCGCAACGCACATACCCCGGTGTTGTTAACGACATTGGCTGAGTCTCAGGATCGGTCGCTGGCTATTAATAATCCACAGCTGGCTGCCGATGTGAAAACGGTGTGGCTAAAAGAGGAGCCATCATTACTTTTATTTGTCGATCAACCCGCTCTTTCGCAGTTACGGGATTTAGTGAAAACCGGGGCAACGCGGAAAATTCGCAGTGAAGCGCGTCACCGGCTTGAGGAAAAACAATGACACAACGCCCCTGGAGCAAGTTACAGCGTAAAACGCATAATATTGCTGCGCTAAAAATTATTGCCCGCCGTAGCGAATAATTATATGCCTGGTGTAGCTTCGTACGCCGGATAAGACGCGGCAGGCGTCGCATCCGGCATTAAAGGTAAATCAGCAATTAACGTTGTGCTTCGCCACCTAATCCTTCAATCAGGTTTTGAATTAACGCTGCCAGTTCACCAGTCATCAGGATGAAATCGGCATCAAAACGCTGGGCGAAATCTTCACGGTCGATATCTTCGTTTTGATCGCGCAGCTCGTCGCAGAACTTCAGACGCTTGAGCGAACCATCGTCGCACATCACAAACTGAATGCGCTGCTGCCAGTCGAGCGCCAGTTTAGTCACCACTTTTCCGGCTTCGATGTGATTGGTGATCTCTTCGCTGGTCAGATCTTGTTTCTTCGCGCGGATCACTCCACCATCTTCCAGCAGCGATTTCAGCTCGGCTTCATCAAGCAGCTGGAAGCCCTGTGCCGCGCTGCCGGAGCGAACCCATTCGGTCAGCGTCAGTTCAATCGGGTTTTCCATGCTCAATGGTACAACCGGTAACGACCCCAGGCTTTTACGCAGCAGTGCCAGCGTATCTTCCGCTTTTTTGGCACTGGCGCAGTCCACCATAATCAAACCGTTAACCGTGTCGATCCACATCATTGTCTGGCTAAAACGGCTGAAAGCACGCGGTAGCAGAGAGTGCAGCACTTCGTCTTTCAGCGAATCTTTTTCGGTTTTCTTCAGCTTACGCGCCTGTTCCGCTTCCAGTTTGGCGATTTTCGCTTCCAGCGCCTGTTTAATCACCGGAGACGGGAGGATTTTTTCTTCTTTGCGCGCGCAGATAACAATTTGACCATTGGCAACGTGCGTTAACGCATCGCTGTGCGATCCCATCGGAGGAACCCAGCCCATCTTCGCCATGTCCTGGCTGCCGCATGGGGTAAATGCCATCGAGGCTAGCTGTTTTTCCATCTCTTCTGCACGCAACGAAATCTCGCGGCTAAGACGGTAAACCATTAAATTTTTGAACCACAGCATGATAATTTCCACGGCCTTGTCGTTAAATTTAGCGGGCATGATAACGAATTGTCGGCGGCCTTGCATTGCCAATCCAGTTGTCCGTCTCTACGCTATTGATATTGAAAAAAATAAGGAGAGTACCGTGCGTATAGGTATCGATTTAGGCGGCACCAAAACTGAAGTGATTGCACTGGGCGATGCAGGGGAGCAGTTGTACCGCCATCGTCTGCCCACGCCGCGTGATGATTATCGGCAGACTATTGAAACGATCGCCACGTTGGTTGATATGGCGGAGCAGGCAACAGGGCAGCGCGGAACGGTAGGTATGGGCATTCCTGGTTCGATTTCGCCCTACACCGGCGTGGTGAAGAATGCCAATTCAACCTGGCTCAACGGTCAGCCATTCGATAAAGACTTAAGCGCGAGGTTGCAGCGGGAAGTGCGGCTGGCAAATGACGCCAACTGTCTGGCGGTTTCAGAAGCAGTAGATGGCGCGGCAGCGGGAGCGCAGACGGTATTTGCCGTGATTATCGGCACGGGATGCGGCGCGGGCGTGGCATTCAATGGGCGGGCGCATATCGGCGGCAATGGCACGGCAGGTGAGTGGGGACACAATCCGCTACCGTGGATGGACGAAGACGAACTGCGTTATCGCGAGGAAGTCCCTTGTTATTGCGGTAAACAAGGTTGTATTGAAACCTTTATTTCGGGCACGGGATTTGCGACGGATTATCGTCGTTTGAGCTGACATGCGCTGAAAGGCAGTGAAATTATCCGCCTGGTTGAAGAAAGCGATCCGGTAGCGGAACTGGCATTGCGTCGCTACGAGCTGCGGCTGGCAAAATCGCTGGCACATGTCGTGAATATTCTCGATCCGGATGTGATTGTGCTGGGGGGCGGGATGAGCAATGTAGACCGTTTATATCAAACGGTTCCGCAGTTGATTAAACAATTTGTCTTCGGCGGCGAATGTGAAACGCCGGTGCGTAAGGCGAAGCACGGTGATTCCAGCGGCGTACGCGGCGCTGCGTGGTTATGGCCACAAGAGTAAAAAAACCAGGCAATTAGCGCATCATGCCTGATGCGACGCTTGCCGCGTCTTATCAGGCCTACAAAATGAGCAGCCCGTAGGCCGGATAAGGCGTTTACGCCGCATCCGGCAATAAGCAACGCGCACGGTGACAGTAATCTACCCCAGTGGTTTCGCCAGCACCGGACTATCCGCCGCTTGCTGGCGCTTATAGCGACCATACAGCAGCAACGACGACATCGCAGCAAACGAAAGCAGGGCGGCAGGCAGCGCCACGTAATTATATGCCAGCCCCAGCGTCAGCATCATACCACCGCAATATGCGCCGACGGCGCTACCGAGGTTAAACGCTATTTGCCCACCTGCGGCACCTAATAACTCTCCGCCTTTGGCATTTTGCAGTAACAATATTTGCAGTGGTGCTGAAAGGGCAAATAATCCCGCGCAACAAATAAATGCAAAAATAAGCGACGTTGTTTTCATGCCGCCGAAGAAAAAGAGCATCAGCAGTGCCAGCACAATAATAAAGTCAGTTACTGCCGCAATGCGCAGTGGTGAATAACGTCCTGAAATCCGGCCACTTAGCACATTCCCCAGCACCATCCCTAGCCCAACTAACATCATAATAAAAGTCATCGCCGTTTCCGAAAAACCGGAAATAAACATCATGTATGGCTTTACGTAGCTGAACCAGGCAAATACACCTGCGTTGCCAAACATGGTGGCGGCGAAAATTAACCACGGGGCCGGGCTGCGTAAAAAGTGAAATTGTTCGCGCAGCTTTCCTTTCGCTTCGTCGCGAATATCCGGCACCCAAAAATAGACCGATGCCATCACCGCAATATTAAAAACAGCGATCAATAAAAAGGTGTAGCGCCAGCTAAATTCCTGACTTAAATACGTTCCCAGCGGAATGCCCAGCAAATTGGCGACTGTCATCCCGGAAACCATCCCCGCCACGGCGGCGGTGACTTTTCCGGGTTTGATAATTTTTGATAACACGATCGCGCCGACGCCAAAAAATGCGCCATGCGGAAAGCCGGATACCAGCCGACCAATGGCGAGCATCAGGTAAGACGAAGAGAGCGTGAACATGGCGTTGCCAATGACGCACAACGCCACCAGAAACAATAAGATATGTTTGAGTGAGTAGCGGCTGGAAAAGAGTGCGATGATTGGCGCACCGACCACCACCCCCAGCGCATAATACGAGATCATATGCCCGGCAGCAGGAATCGAAATTCCTACGTTATGCGCCAGCTCCGTGAGCACGCCCATAATGCCAAATTCGGCCATCCCCAAACCAAACGTGCCCAGAGCCAAAGATAAAATGACTTTTTTCATACCACCATCACAACCACCAGAACGGCTACCAATCACCGTAGCCAATAAAGTGATAGCTTGCAGGATAACGACCAGCAAGGCCAAGAGATAATTCGCCCCTCTGTATTCATTATCCTGCTGAATAGTTATTTCACTGCAAACGCACTTTCCAGTTTGCTGTAGCCCAGGCCGTTGATCTTCTTCACTTTGATCTGCACCGGAATACGCTCTTTCATCGCTTCAACGTGGCTAATCACACCGATGGTTTTGCCACTGGCATTCAGGGCATCCAGCGCATCAAGGGCGGTATCCAGCGTTTCGCTATCCAACGTGCCAAAACCTTCATCGAGGAACAGCGAGTCAATACGCGTTTTATGGCTGACCAGATCTGAAAGCGCCAGCGCCAGCGCCAGACTGACGAGGAAACTTTCGCCGCCAGAAAGGGTACGGGTGTCACGTACTGCATCTGCCTGCCAGGTATCAACAACCTCGACTTCCAGCGCCTCGCTGGCTTTGCGCTGTAACAGATAGCGCCCGTGCAGCCGGGTAAGTTGCTGATTAGCGAGATGGACTAAATTATCCAGCGTCAGCCCCTGGGCAAACTTGCGGAATTTATCGCCCTCTTTGGAACCTATTAGCGAATTCAGATATCCCCAGTCCTCAACTTGCTGCGTCATTTGAGCAATTTGCTGCATTAAGGTTTGTTGTTGCTGACGGTTGTCTGCATCCTGCTTCAGCTGCTGGCGAATCTCGCCCTGACTGGTGGTGTTTTCACGCAACTTTTGCTGAGTTTGCGCTAACTCTTGCTGAATCTGCTCCACCGTCACAGTGAGAGCCAACCCGTCAGGTCGGTGTTGCTGATGCTGTGCTAGCGTTTCAGCTGTCTGAGTGACCAGCGTTTGCGCCTGACGGCGCTGGTTTTCCAGATTCTGCTTGAGCTGTTCCAGTTGCGTTAGTGTTTGTTCATCCATTAGCGCCGCAAGGAACGCCTGCTGATCGTCAAAGACGCTGGCCTGTAGCGCGGTGTCAAACTGCGCCTGGGCTTTTTGCAGACTTTGCGCCGCCAGAACATCCTGTTGCTGTAACGTCTGCTGCTGGCTGTGTAATGCGAGACATTGTTCATGAACCTGCCGCCAGTTTTCCAGCGCCACAGTTTCTTCGCTGTGTGGGAGTTCATCACTTTGCGGCAACGTTTCCAGAATCGGCGTCAGCTGCTGCATACGGTTTTGCAGCGCGGTTAATTCGTTCTGGCGTTGCTGCCAGCTCTGCGCTTCTTGCTGACGCGTCGCCAGCCAGCTCTCTTCTTCATCTTCCTGTGGCAATGTCAGCGCATAACCCGCCAATGCCGTTAAGAGTTGCTGCTGGCGTTGTTCAATTTGCTGTTGATACTGGATAATTTGCTGATTATGCGCGGCAATCTGCCCTTGTAATTCATGCCGTTGGCTGAGTAACCGCAGCTGGCGTTCATGCTCATCTTGTGCATCCAGCCACGGTTGAATATCGTCCTGTGGCTGCAGGGTGATATTGAGGCTGGCCGTGACGGCTTGCCATTGTTGAGTAAGTGCTTGCTCATCTTGTCGGAGGCTTTGCGCTTCGTTTTCATCGCGCTGAAGCTGCTTCGTTAATGCATCCAGTTGCCCGCGCAGCGCCGCACCTTCTTCGCCGAGCTTTTTCACTTCTTTTTCCAGCGTTAATAGCCGGGCCTGATTAACACCCGGTTCCAGCGCCTGATACGCCTCGACCGCTGGATGGCTGGTGGAACCACAAAGTGGACAAGGCTGACCCGCCTGTAACTGCGCGCGCTGGGCTTCCAGCGTTTTGATGCGCGCTTCCTGCTCGCAAATGGTTTTCACATCGGCAAGTTGCTGCGTCTTTTCTTTATAACGCTGGCGCATTTCGTTAAGTGCGGCATTACGTTGCGTCTGTTCCAGAGTGACATTCTGGATAGTGACCATTAACTGCGCCAGACGTTTTTGTTGGGGAACAATCTGCCCATGCAGCGCGACCAGGCGCTGACGCAGTGGGCGTTGCTCGGCATGTTGCGCCAGGGCGCTAGCAACTTCATCGGCGGTTAACGTCAACGTGATCGCCGCAAGCGTATTAAGTTTTTGCTCAGCATGGGTTAACTGTTGCTGCCATTGCCGCAGATGCTCGCGATCGCTGGTTTGTTGGGAGAACTGCGCACGCCAACCCGCCAGTTCGTTGTTCCACTGACGGAAGCGGTCGTGTTCCTGTAACCAGGTATTCAGGCTTTGTTGCTGCTGCTGTAATTCTGCTGACTGCTTCGCCGCGTGGTGGCGAATGCTCGCGCGAAGCGCCATTGTGCTCTGTAAGCGAGTATTTACTTCTTCAATCTGCTGGCGAGTATGCGCCAGCGCCGCGCTGTGTTCTGCGATGCGTTCCCAGTGCGGACGAAGATTTCGTGCCGGTTGTGCCAGACTGAGCGCCGCCAGTTGAGGTTGCGCTTTTTCTTCTTCGGCTAACGCCTGTTGCAAGGCCTGCTGACGGCGGCTGGCTTCTTGCTGCAATTCGTCCAGACGCGTTAACCAGTTTAGTGATTGTTGTTCTTGCTGCTGCGCGGTAATTAACTGTTTTTCTTCGTCAGTAAGTACCTGCAAACTCGCTGTCAGCGATTGCACTTGTTCCGGCGTGAGCAACGCGACGCCGCTGGCCTGCGCTTGCAGCTTCTCCAGCTCTGTGCGGGCCGATTTGTGCTGCTCAAACACCATCGACGAGATTTGTCCGTAGATTTCAGTGCCGGTTAACTCCTCGAGCAATTCCGCGCGTTCTTTGGGTTTGGCATTCAGGAAGGCAGCAAATTGCCCCTGCGAAAGCAGCATCGAACGGGTGAAGCGCCCGTAATCCAGTCCGGTTAACGTCGCCGTCAGTTCCAGCTTATCTTTCACTTTGTCGGCGAGAATTTTGCCATCGGCGCAGCGCGCCAGCTCTACGCGTGGCACCTGCAAATTACCGTCGGGCTGGTTACGCGCCCGATTCTGGCTCCAGAACGCGCGATACGCTTCACCTTTCACTTCAAACTCCACCTCCGCCAGACATTCGGCGGTATCGCGGGTCATGAGATCATTTTGCGATTGTGAAACGTTAGAAAGGCGCGGAGTTTCGTGATACAGCGCCAGACAAATGGCGTCCAGCAGGGTGGTTTTCCCCGCACCGGTTGGGCCGGTAATGGCAAACAGCCCGTTGCTGGCGAACGGCTCGCGGGTGAAATCAATCTTCCATTCGCCTTTTAATGAGTTCAGGTTTTTCAGGCGCAGGCTGAGAATTTTCATGCTTCGTGTTCTCCGGCGAGGCTATGCAACGTCGTGGCGAAAAGATGCTGCAGACGTTGCTGCTGCGATTCCTCCAGTTCTTCCAGTGCCAGACGGCGATTGAACACCTCTTCGACGCTGAGTTCGCTGAGGGTTTCACGCTGTTGGCTGGCTAACACACGCTCGCGCTGTTCACGACTCCGGCGTACCAGCAATACTTCGACAGGCAATGATTCGGTTAATGCCTGGATTTTGCGCTGAATATCATGCAGATACTCATCAGTAGTGATTTCGATATCCAGCCAGACAGGTGGCTCCTGTGATACATCGCGCCACTGTTCCAGCTGTTCGGTAATCGACGCCAGATCGCCTTTCAGCACCGCCATGGGTTGCGTTACCGGTACGTTCAGGTTTTCCACGCTCTCTAATTTGCCGTTTGAAAATGTCACAAGATGGACATATTTACTCTTACCGCATTCATCAAAACTCAGTGGAATGGGGGAACCGCAATATCGAACATGTTCCATGCCGCCAATAATCTGTGCGCGGTGAATATGCCCGAGCGCGATGTAGTCGGCTGGTGGAAAGTTTTGTGCCGGAAACGCGTCCAGCGTGCCAATATAGATGTCACGCACGGCATCACTTTTACTGGCACCCACGGTCGTTAAATGTCCCGTGGCGATGATGGGCAGAGGCTGATCGCCGCGCAGTTTGCAGGCATCGGCATAGTGTTGTTGATAATAATCAGTAATAGCCGCCAGCAAATGCTGCTGTTTTTCAATACCGTTAAGCCCCGCTTGGCTGGTAATAATGTCACGTGGGCGTAAAAACGGAATGGGGCACAGTACTGCGCCTGGTGTCCCGTCGCGACGAGGCAAGATTTGCGGCGCATGTCCGGCGCTGGCGACCACGGTTGTATTGAGGAACGCCATGATATCGCGCGATTCATTCAGCGTGGCGACCGAGTCATGGTTTCCTGCCAGTACCACCAGATGACAGCCAGTTTGCTGTAAATTGACAACAAAACGGTTGTATAACGTGCGGGCGTAACTGGGCGGCGAGCCGGTATCGAAAACATCACCGGCAACAATAATCGCATCCACCTGATGGGCTTGTGCTGTCTCCAGCAGCCAGTCAAGAAAAGCCTGATGTTCGGCTTCGCGGCTTTTACTGTAGAAGTTCTGGCCGAGATGCCAGTCTGAGGTGTGAAGGATGCGCATAACGGTTTCCTGGCGAAAAAGCATGGGCGCGATTATACCCAAACAGATGTGCCATTTGCTTTTTTCTGCGCCACGGAAATCAATAACCTGAAGATATGTGCGACGAGCTTTTCATAAATCTGTCATAAATCTGACGCATAATGACGTCGCATTAATGATCGCAACCTATTTATTACAACAGGGCAAATCATGGCGAGACGTATTCTGGTCGTAGAAGATGAAGCTCCAATTCGCGAAATGGTCTGCTTCGTGCTCGAACAAAATGGCTTTCAGCCGGTCGAAGCGGAAGATTATGACAGTGCTGTGAATCAACTGAATGAACCCTGGCCGGATTTAATTCTCCTTGACTGGATGTTACCTGGCGGCTCCGGTATCCAGTTCATCAAACACCTCAAGCGCGAGTCGATGACCCGGGATATTCCAGTGGTGATGTTGACCGCCAGAGGGGAAGAAGAAGATCGCGTGCGCGGCCTTGAAACCGGTGCGGATGACTATATCACCAAGCCGTTTTCTCCGAAGGAGCTGGTGGCGCGAATCAAAGCGGTAATGCGCCGTATTTCGCCAATGGCGGTGGAAGAGGTGATCGAGATGCAGGGGCTAAGCCTCGACCCGACATCTCACCGGGTGATGGCGGGCGAAGAGCCACTGGAGATGGGGCCGACAGAATTTAAACTGCTGCACTTTTTTATGACACATCCTGAGCGCGTGTACAGCCGCGAGCAGCTGTTAAACCACGTCTGGGGAACTAACGTGTATGTGGAAGATCGTACGGTCGATGTCCACATTCGTCGCCTGCGTAAAGCACTGGAGCCCGGCGGGCATGACCGCATGGTGCAGACCGTGCGCGGTACAGGGTATCGTTTTTCAACCCGCTTTTAAGGCCTTGCTCATCGGACGTAGAGCAGGGCTTATGATTTCTTAACTGGAGTATCTTACGTGCTGGAACGGCTGTCGTGGAAAAGGCTGGTGCTGGAGCTGCTACTTTGCTGCCTCCCGGCTTTCATCCTGGGTGCATTTTTTGGTTACCTGCCCTGGTTTTTGCTGGCATCGGTAACAGGACTGCTTATCTGGCATTTCTGGAATTTATTGCGCCTTTCATGGTGGCTGTGGGTGGATCGTAGTATGACCCCGCCACCGGGGCGTGGTAGCTGGGAACCGCTACTATACGGCTTACACCAGATGCAGCTGCGAAATAAAAAACGCCGCCGTGAACTGGGCAATCTGATTAAACGCTTTCGTAGCGGCGCGGAGTCGCTGCCCGACGCGGTGGTGCTGACCACGGAAGAGGGCGGTATTTTCTGGTGTAACGGTCTGGCGCAACAAATTCTTGGTTTGCGCTGGCCGGAAGATAACGGGCAGAACATCCTTAACCTGCTGCGTTACCCGGAGTTTACGCAATATCTGAAAACGCGTGATTTTTCTCGCCCGCTTAATCTGGTGCTCAACACCGGGCGGCATCTGGAAATTCGCGTTATGCCTTATACCCACAAACAGTTGCTGATGGTGGCGCGTGATGTCACGCAAATGCATCAACTGGAAGGGGCGCGTCGCAACTTTTTTGCCAACGTGAGCCATGAGTTACGTACGCCATTGACCGTGTTACAGGGTTACCTGGAGATGATGGATGAGCAGCCGCTGGAAGGCGCGGTACGCGAAAAAGCGTTGCACACCATGCGCGAGCAGACCCAGCGGATGGAAGGGCTGGTGAAGCAATTGCTGACGCTGTCGAAAATAGAAGCCGCACCGACGCAGTTGCTCAATGAAAAGGTTGATGTGCCGATGATGCTGCGCGTTGTTGAGCGCGAGGCTCAGACTCTGAGTCAGAAAAAACAGACATTTACCTTTGAGATAGATAACGGCCTCAAGGTGTCTGGCAACGAAGATCAGCTACGCAGTGCGATTTCGAACCTGGTCTATAACGCCGTAAATCATACGCCGGAAGGCACGCATATCACCGTACGCTGGCAGCGAGTGCCGCACGGTGCCGAATTTAGCGTTGAAGATAATGGACCGGGCATCGCACCGGAGCATATTCCGCGCCTGACCGAGCGTTTTTATCGCGTTGATAAAGCGCGTTCCCGGCAAACCGGCGGTAGCGGATTAGGGTTAGCGATCGTGAAACATGCGGTGAATCATCACGAAAGTCGCCTGCATATTGAGAGTACAGTAGGAAAAGGAACACGTTTCAGTTTTGTTATCCCGGAACGTTTAATTGCCAAAAACAGCGATTAATCCGCCTTTGTCATCTTTTATTGCCATAAGCCAGCCGATGCTGGCTTATTTTCTTTGCAGTCAAAATACGGGCGTTAGATTTTACAACGGTTGGTGATTTTTTGTTCGCATGATTAGCCATGTCTTTTTCACGGAAATAGTGTTTTATACTGGTTGGTGATTTCTTATCGCTATATACCTCTGGTTTTTAGATCCCTCCTTGCTTTAAAACGTTATAAGCGTTTAAATTGCGCTTCAGGTGCTGTCATACTGACTGCATTAACGCGGTAAATCGAAAAACTATTCTTCGCCGCGCCTGGTTGGGAGTATTTCCCGCTAAAATTGTTTAAATATACCGCTGTATCATCCCCAGGGATTGGCACAAAAATTTAACGTTACAACACCACATCCACAGGCAGTATGATTTATGACCCATCAATTAAGATCGCGCGATATCATCGCTCTGGGCTTTATGACATTTGCGTTGTTCGTCGGCGCAGGTAACATTATTTTCCCTCCAATGGTCGGCTTGCAGGCAGGCGAACACGTCTGGACTGCGGCATTCGGCTTCCTCATTACTGCCGTTGGCCTGCCGGTATTAACGGTGGTGGCGCTGGCAAAAGTTGGCGGCGGTGTTGACAGCCTCAGCACGCCAATCGGTAAAGTTGCTGGCGTACTGCTGGCAACGGTTTGTTACCTGGCGGTGGGGCCGCTGTTCGCTACGCCGCGTACAGCTACCGTTTCTTTTGAAGTGGGGATTGCGCCGCTGACGGGTGATTCCGCACTGCCGCTGTTTATCTACAGCCTGGTCTATTTCGCTATCGTTATTCTGGTTTCGCTCTATCCGGGCAAGCTGCTGGATACCGTGGGCAACTTCCTTGCGCCGCTGAAAATTATCGCGCTGGTCATCCTGTCTGTTGCCGCGATTGTCTGGCCGGCGGGTTCTATCAGCACGGCGACTGAGGCTTATCAAAACGCTGCGTTTTCTAACGGCTTCGTCAACGGCTATCTGACCATGGATACGCTGGGCGCGATGGTGTTTGGTATCGTTATTGTTAACGCGGCGCGTTCTCGTGGCGTTACTGAAGCGCGTCTGCTGACCCGTTATACCGTCTGGGCTGGTCTGATGGCGGGTGTTGGTCTTACTCTGCTGTACCTGGCACTGTTCCGTCTGGGTTCAGACAGCGCGTCGCTGGTCGATCAGTCTGCAAACGGCGCTGCTATTCTGCATGCTTACGTTCAGCACACCTTTGGCGGCGGCGGTAGCTTCCTGCTGGCGGCGTTAATCTTCATCGCCTGCCTGGTCACGGCAGTTGGCCTGACCTGTGCTTGTGCAGAATTCTTTGCCCAGTACGTACCGCTCTCTTATCGTACGCTGGTGTTTATCCTCGGCGGCTTCTCGATGGTGGTGTCTAACCTCGGTTTGAGCCAGCTGATTCAGATCTCCGTACCGGTGCTGACCGCTATTTATCCGCCGTGTATCGCACTGGTTGTATTAAGTTTTACACGCTCATGGTGGCATAATTCGTCCCGCGTGATTGCTCCGCCGATGTTTATCAGCCTGCTTTTTGGTATTCTCGACGGGATCAAAGCATCTGCATTCAGCGATATCTTACCGTCCTGGGCGCAGCGTTTACCGCTGGCCGAACAAGGTCTGGCGTGGTTAATGCCAACAGTGGTGATGGTGGTTCTGGCCATTATCTGGGATCGCGCGGCAGGTCGTCAGGTGACCTCCAGCGCTCACTAAATCACTGAACATTTGTTTTAACCACGGGGCTGCGATGCCCCGTGGTTTTTTATTGTGTTGATGGGTTAGGAATTGATGGAAAGTAAGAACAAGCTAAAGCGTGGGCTAAGTACCCGCCACATACGCTTTATGGCACTGGGTTCAGCAATTGGCACCGGGTTGTTTTACGGTTCGGCAGACGCCATCAAAATGGCCGGTCCGAGCGTGTTGTTGGCCTATATTATCGGTGGTGTCGCGGCGTATATCATTATGCGCGCGCTGGGGGAAATGTCGGTACATAACCCGGCCGCCAGCTCTTTCTCGCGTTATGCGCAGGAAAACCTCGGCCCGCTGGCTGGTTACATTACCGGCTGGACCTACTGCTTTGAAATCCTTATTGTCGCCATCGCCGATGTGACCGCTTTTGGTATCTATATGGGGGTCTGGTTCCCGACGGTGCCGCACTGGATTTGGGTACTGAGCGTGGTGCTGATCATTTGCGCCGTAAACCTGATGAGCGTGAAGGTATTCGGTGAGCTGGAGTTCTGGTTCTCGTTCTTTAAAGTCGCCACCATCATCATCATGATTGTCGCCGGTTTCGGCATCATCATCTGGGGGATTGGCAACGGCGGGCAACCGACCGGTATTCATAACCTGTGGAGCAACGGCGGCTTCTTCAGTAACGGCTGGCTTGGTATGGTGATGTCGTTGCAAATGGTGATGTTTGCTTACGGTGGGATCGAAATTATCGGGATTACCGCCGGTGAAGCGAAAGATCCTGAGAAATCTATTCCGCGCGCGATTAACTCCGTGCCGATGCGTATTCTGGTGTTCTACGTCGGTACGCTGTTCGTCATTATGTCTATCTACCCGTGGAATCAGGTTGGCACTGCCGGTAGCCCGTTCGTACTGACGTTCCAGCATATGGGGATTACCTTTGCCGCCAGCATTCTTAACTTTGTTGTGCTGACCGCTTCGCTTTCGGCAATTAACAGTGACGTATTTGGCGTAGGCCGTATGCTCCACGGTATGGCAGAGCAGGGCAGCGCGCCGAAAGTTTTCAGCAAAACGTCGCGTCGCGGTATTCCGTGGGTTACGGTGCTGGTGATGACTACCGCGCTGCTGTTTGCGGTGTATCTGAACTACATCATGCCGGAAAACGTCTTCCTGGTGATCGCTTCGCTGGCAACCTTCGCCACGGTATGGGTGTGGATTATGATCCTGCTGTCGCAAATTGCCTTCCGTCGCCGTTTGCCGCCAGAAGAAGTTAAGGCGCTGAAATTTAAAGTACCGGGTGGGGTAGCAACCACCATCGGCGGGCTGATTTTCCTGCTCTTTATTATCGGGTTGATTGGTTATCACCCGGATACGCGTATCTCGCTGTATGTCGGTTTCGCGTGGATTGTTGTGCTGTTGATTGGCTGGATGTTTAAGCGTCGCCACGATCGTCAGCTGGCTGAAAACCAGTAATCCTTGCGTTCTGTAAGCCGGTTCAGGAGGAAATCCTGATCCGGCTATTCCGAAAGTTATCCGCCCCCGCCCTCCTCCCCCAAATATCCTTCAGATGATGAGTGATCCTGCATTAGGCTATGGCAAGGTGATCAGATTTTCATCACAGGGGAATTATGATGTTAAATGCATGGCACCTGCCGGTGCCCCCATTTGTTAAACAAAGCAAAGATCAACTGCTCATTAGACTGTGGCTGACGGGCGAAGACCCACCGCAGCGCATTATGCTGCGTACAGAACACGACAACGAAGAAACGTCAGTACCGATGCATAAGCAGCGCAGTCAGCCGCAGCCTGGCGTTACCGCATGGCGGGCGGCGATCGATCTCTCCAGCGGACTACCTCGGCGGCGTTATAGTTTCAAATTACTGTGGCACGATCGCCAGCGTTGGTTTACACCGCAGGGCTTCAGCCGAATGCCGCCGGCACGACTGGAGCAGTTTGCCGTCGATGTACCGGATATCGCCCCACAATGGGCTGCGGATCAGATTTTTTATCAGATCTTCCCTGATCGTTTCGCCCGTAGTCTTCCTCGTGAAGCTGAACAGGATCATGTTTATTACCATCACGCAGCCGGACAAGAGATCATCTTGCGTGACTGGGATGAACCGGTCACGGCGCAGGCGGGCGGATCAACGTTCTATGGCGGCGATCTGGACGGTATCAGCGAAAAACTGCCATATCTGAAAAAGCTCGGCGTGACGGCGCTGTATCTCAATCCGGTGTTTAAAGCTCCCAGCGTACATAAATACGATACCGAGGATTATCGCCATGTCGATCCGCAGTTTGGCGGTGATGGGGCGTTGTTGCGTTTGCGACACAATACGCAGCAGCTGGGAATGCGGCTGGTGCTGGACGGCGTGTTTAACCACAGTGGCGATTCCCATGCCTGGTTTGACAGACACAATCGCGGGACGGGTGGTGCTTGTCACAACCCCGAATCGCCCTGGCGCGACTGGTACTCGTTTAGTGACGATGGCACGGCGCTCGACTGGCTGGGCTATGCCAGCTTGCCGAAACTGGATTATCAGTCGGAAAGTCTGGTGAATGAAATTTATCGTGGGGAAGACAGTATCGTCCGCCACTGGCTGAAAGCGCCGTGGAATATGGACGGCTGGCGGCTGGATGTGGTGCATATGCTGGGGGAAGCGGGTGGGGCGCGCAATAATTTGCAGCACGTAGCCGGGATCACCGAAGCGGCGAAAGAAACCCAGCCGGAAGCGTATATCGTTGGAGAGCATTTTGGCGATGCACGGCAATGGTTACAGGCCGATGTGGAAGATGCCGCCATGAACTATCGCGGCTTCACATTCCCGTTGTGGGGATTTCTTGCCAATACCGACATCTCTTACGATCCGCAGCAAATTGACGCCCAAACCTGTATGGCCTGGATGGATAATTACCGCGCCGGACTTTCTCATCAACAGCAACTGCGTATGTTTAATCAGCTCGATAGCCACGATACTGCGCGATTTAAAACGCTGCTCGGTCGGGATATTGCGCGCCTGCCGCTGGCGGTGGTCTGGTTGTTCACCTGGCCTGGTGTACCGTGCATTTATTACGGTGATGAAGTGGGACTGGATGGTAAAAACGATCCGTTTTGCCGTAAACCGTTCCCCTGGCAGGTGGAAAAGCAGGATACGGCGTTATTCGCGCTGTACCAGCGAATGATTGCGCTGCGTAAGAAAAGTCAGGCGCTGCGTCGTGGCGGCTGTCAGGTACTGTATGCGGAAGATAACGTGGTGGTATTTGTCCGCGTGCTGTATCAGCAGCGTGTACTGGTGGCAATCAACCGTGGCGAAGCCTGTGAAGTGGTGCTACCCGCGTCGCCGTTGCTTAATGTCGCGCAATGGCAACGCAAAGAAGGTCACGGGCAACTGACGGACGGGATTCTGGCTTTGCCTGCCATTTCGGCTACGGTGTGGATGAATTAACGTCTTATAACGCCTTGCGTGACGCCTGCTCCATCATCCGCGGATAAAACTGCCAGAAGCGGGTTTCGAGAGCATCGTAATGGGCGTCTAAATCGTACCAGGAGTTACGCAGGGCATCCAGACGTGGGCGACGGCTTGCCATGCCGTTTAACACGCTCTGGATGAAATCCATATCGCGATAGCGCACCAACCACTGCTCTGACCATAAGTAGTTGTTCAGATTGATAAAGCGTGGCGGTGAGTCTGGAAGAATAGTCATCACTTGCTCCCGGGCATAACAGGTAAATTCCTGTAGCGGAAAATCGGGCGACAGCTGCGACCAGTGGCGGGACAGAAAGTGATCCCACATCACATCCAGCGTAATAGGCGCGACACGGCGCGTTTCATTACGAAACCACTCCCGCGCTTCGCGGACTTCTGGCAGATTGTCGGTTAATACGTCGATTCGCCGATGCATATGAATGCCAGCCACGACGTCGGGCGGAAAACTTTCTTCAGGATTTCCGCGTACGAAATCAGCCAGTAAATTGCCGGAAAGCGAGCTTTCCGCGAGATGGGCTAAATGCAGGTGAGCTAAAAAATTCATATACACTTCATCCTTCAAACTGCCTCTTCGTTGGCTGCTAGTTACTCGGCTCATCCATGAGCCTCGCCCTTACGGGCCACCGTTACACGGTGTTCAAATCTGTTCCGGACAGATTTGTCACTCACCCCAGTCACTTACTTAATGTAAGCTCCTGGGGACTCATTCAGTTGCCATCTCGATGCATCTTGAATGATTTTGTGTATAGATTATGTCATCCATCAAGGAGGGTAAAGGTTGCAGGGAGAGCGCCCCGGCACTAGACTACCCGCCTCTTATTTTAGTCTGAGTCAGTGTCATGCGCGTTACCGATTTCTCTTTTGAATTGCCCGAATCCCTGATTGCCCACTATCCCATGCCTGAACGCAGTAGCTGTCGTTTACTGTCGCTGGACGGGCCGACGGGCGCGCTGACGCACGGTACTTTCACCGATTTACTCGATAAGCTCAACCCCGGCGATCTTCTGGTTTTTAATAATACCCGCGTGATCCCGGCGCGCCTGTTTGGGCGTAAAGCCAGCGGCGGCAAGATTGAAGTGCTGGTTGAGCGGATGCTCGACGACAAACGCATTCTTGCGCATATTCGCGCCTCGAAAGCGCCAAAACCTGGCGCAGAACTGTTACTGGGCGATGACGAAAGTATCAACGCAACAATGACCGCGCGCCACGGCGCACTGTTTGAAGTTGAATTTAATGATGATCGTTCGGTACTGGATATCCTCAACAGCATCGGCCATATGCCGCTGCCGCCGTATATCGACCGTCCGGACGAAGACGCTGACCGCGAACTTTATCAAACCGTTTATAGCGAAAAACCGGGCGCGGTTGCGGCCCCGACCGCTGGTCTGCATTTTGACGAGCCTTTGCTGGAAAAATTACGCGCCAAAGGCGTGGAGATGGCGTTTGTGACGTTGCACGTTGGTGCGGGCACCTTCCAGCCGGTGCGCGTCGACACCATTGAAGATCACATCATGCACTCGGAATACGCTGAAGTGCCGCAGGATGTAGTAGACGCGGTACTGGCGGCGAAAGCGCGCGGTAACCGGGTGATTGCGGTTGGCACCACCTCAGTACGTTCGCTGGAAAGTGCGGCTCAGGCAGCGAAAAACGATCTCATTGAACCGTTTTTTGACGATACCCAAATCTTTATCTATCCGGGCTTTCAGTACAAAGTGGTCGATGCGCTGGTGACGAACTTCCACTTGCCAGAGTCGACGCTGATTATGCTGGTTTCGGCCTTTGCCGGTTATCAACACACCATGAACGCCTATAAATCAGCGGTAGAAGAGAAATATCGCTTTTTTAGTTACGGTGATGCGATGTTTATCACGTACAATCCGCAGGCAATTAATGAGCGCGTCGGGGAGTAATTCCGCGGCGCTGGTTTAAAACGTTGGACTGTTTTTCTGACGTAGTGGAGAAAAAATGAAATTTGAACTGGACACCACCGACGGTCGCGCACGCCGTGGCCGCCTGGTCTTTGATCGTGGCGTAGTGGAAACGCCTTGTTTTATGCCTGTTGGCACCTACGGCACCGTAAAAGGGATGACGCCGGAAGAAGTTGAAGCCACTGGCGCACAAATTATTCTCGGTAACACCTTCCACCTGTGGCTGCGCCCGGGCCAGGAAATCATGAAACTGCATGGCGATTTACACGATTTTATGCAGTGGAAAGGGCCGATTCTTACCGACTCCGGCGGCTTCCAGGTCTTCAGCCTTGGTGATATTCGTAAAATCACCGAACAGGGCGTGCACTTCCGTAACCCGATCAACGGCGACCCGATTTTCCTCGACCCGGAAAAGTCGATGGAGATTCAGTACGATCTTGGTTCGGATATCGTCATGATCTTTGATGAGTGTACGCCGTATCCTGCTGACTGGGATTACGCAAAACGCTCCATGGAGATGTCTCTGCGTTGGGCGAAGCGTAGCCGTGAGCGTTTTGACAGTCTCGGAAACAAAAATGCGCTGTTTGGTATCATTCAGGGCAGTGTTTACGAAGATTTACGTGATATTTCTGTTAAAGGTCTGGTAGATATCGGTTTTGATGGCTACGCTGTCGGCGGTCTGGCTGTGGGTGAGCCGAAAGCAGATATGCACCGCATTCTGGAGCATGTATGCCCGCAAATTCCGGCAGACAAACCGCGTTACCTGATGGGCGTTGGTAAACCAGAAGACCTGGTTGAGGGCGTACGTCGCGGTATCGATATGTTTGACTGCGTAATGCCAACCCGCAACGCCCGAAATGGTCATTTGTTCGTGACCGATGGCGTGGTGAAAATCCGCAATGCGAAGTATAAGAGCGATACTGGCCCACTCGATCCTGAGTGTGATTGCTACACCTGTCGCAATTATTCACGCGCTTACTTGCATCATCTCGACCGTTGCAACGAAATATTAGGCGCGCGACTCAATACCATTCATAACCTTCGTTACTACCAGCGTTTGATGGCGGGTTTACGCAAGGCTATTGAAGAGGGTAAATTAGAGAGCTTCGTAACTGATTTTTACCAGCGTCAGGGGCGAGAAGTACCACCTTTGAACGTTGATTAATATTAATAATGAGGGAAATTTAATGAGCTTTTTTATTTCTGATGCGGTAGCGGCAACGGGTGCACCGGCGCAAGGTAGCCCGATGTCTTTGATTTTGATGCTGGTGGTATTCGGTCTGATTTTCTATTTCATGATCCTGCGTCCACAGCAGAAGCGCACCAAAGAACACAAAAAGCTGATGGACTCCATTGCCAAAGGTGATGAAGTTCTGACGAACGGTGGCCTGGTTGGTCGCGTAACCAAAGTAGCGGAAAACGGCTACATTGCTATCGCGCTGAATGACACCACTGAAGTAGTTATTAAACGTGACTTCGTAGCTGCCGTCCTGCCGAAAGGCACCATGAAGGCGCTGTAATTAAAATTTTTCCCTAAGGGAATTGCCGTGTTAAACCGTTATCCTTTGTGGAAGTACGTCATGCTGATCGTGGTGATTGTCATCGGTCTGCTGTATGCGCTTCCCAACCTGTTTGGTGAGGATCCGGCTGTTCAGATCACTGGTGCGCGCGGAGTCGCCGCCAGTGAGCAAACGCTGATCCAGGTCCAGAAAACGTTACAAGAAGAAAAAATAACTGCTAAGTCTGTGGCACTGGAAGAGGGCGCTATTCTTGCGCGCTTCGACTCCACTGACACCCAGCTGCGCGCTCGTGAAGCATTAATGGGCGTTATGGGTGACAAATACGTCGTGGCGCTTAACCTTGCCCCGGCAACGCCGCGCTGGCTGGCAGCTATTCACGCTGAGCCGATGAAGCTCGGCCTTGACCTGCGTGGCGGCGTTCACTTCCTGATGGAAGTGGATATGGACACCGCGCTTGGCAAACTCCAGGAACAAAACATCGATAGCCTGCGCAGCGACCTGCGCGAAAAGGGCATCCCGTATACCACCGTTCGTAAAGAAAACAACTACGGCCTGAGCATCACTTTCCGCGATGCTAAAGCTCGTGATGAAGCCATTGCGTATCTGAGCAAGCGCCATCCGGACCTGGTGATTAGCAGCCAGGGCAGCAACCAGCTGCGTGCGGTAATGAGCGATGCTCGCCTGAGTGAAGCGCGTGAATATGCGGTGCAGCAGAACATTAATATCCTGCGTAACCGTGTAAACCAACTTGGCGTGGCGGAGCCGGTGGTTCAGCGTCAGGGTGCTGACCGTATCGTTGTTGAACTGCCAGGTATTCAGGACACTGCGCGTGCGAAAGAGATTCTGGGTGCGACGGCAACGCTGGAATTCCGTCTGGTAAACACCAACGTTGATCAGGCCGCTGCGGCATCCGGTCGCGTACCGGGCGACTCTGAAGTGAAACAGACCCGCGAAGGTCAGCCGGTTGTGCTGTACAAACGCGTAATTCTGACCGGTGACCATATCACCGACTCCACTTCCAGCCAGGACGAATACAACCAGCCGCAGGTTAACATCTCGCTCGACAGCGCAGGTGGTAACATCATGTCTAACTTCACCAAGGACAACATCGGCAAACCGATGGCAACCCTGTTTGTGGAGTACAAAGACAGCGGTAAGAAAGATGCAAACGGTCGTGCGGTTCTGGTGAAACAGGAAGAGGTGATTAATATCGCCAACATCCAGTCTCGTCTGGGTAACAGCTTCCGTATTACTGGCATCAATAACCCAAGCGAAGCGCGTCAGCTTTCACTGCTGCTGCGTGCCGGTGCGTTGATCGCGCCGATTCAGATTGTTGAAGAACGTACCATTGGCCCAACCCTGGGTATGCAGAACATTGAGCAGGGGCTGGAGGCTTGCCTTGCCGGTCTGCTGGTTTCTATTCTGTTCATGATCATCTTCTATAAGAAGTTTGGTCTGATTGCGACCAGTGCTCTGATTGCCAACTTGATCTTGATTGTCGGTATTATGTCGCTGTTGCCAGGCGCAACGCTGAGTATGCCAGGTATCGCGGGTATCGTCTTAACCCTTGCGGTAGCGGTCGATGCGAACGTACTGATCAACGAACGTATTAAAGAAGAGTTGAGCAACGGACGTACTGTTCAACAGGCAATTGATGAAGGTTATCGTGGCGCATTCAGTTCTATCTTCGATGCGAACATCACCACGCTGATTAAAGTCATCATCCTGTACGCAGTGGGTACCGGGGCAATTAAAGGGTTCGCGATTACTACCGGTATCGGTGTGGCGACGTCGATGTTTACCGCGATTGTCGGTACGCGTGCCATCGTAAACCTGCTATATGGCGGCAAGCGCGTCAAGAAGCTGTCAATCTGAGGAGTGCGATGTGGCACAGGAATATACTGTTGAACAACTAAACCACGGCCGTAAAGTCTATGACTTTATGCGCTGGGACTACTGGGCTTTTGGCATCTCTGGTCTGCTGTTAATCGCCGCTATCGTTATTATGGGCGTGCGCGGCTTTAACTGGGGGCTGGATTTCACCGGTGGTACGGTTATCGAAATTACGCTCGAAAAACCGGCTGAAATTGACGTAATGCGTGATGCATTGCAAAAAGCCGGTTTTGAAGAGCCGATGCTGCAAAACTTTGGTAGCAGCCACGACATCATGGTCCGTATGCCGCCTGCTGAAGGCGAAACCGGCGGTCAGGTGCTGGGCAGCCAGGTTCTGAAGGTGATTAACGAATCCACCAATCAGAATGCGGCAGTGAAGCGTATTGAGTTCGTCGGTCCGAGCGTGGGGGCAGACCTTGCGCAAACCGGTGCGATGGCGTTGATGGCGGCGCTGCTGTCTATCCTCGTGTACGTAGGTTTCCGCTTTGAGTGGCGACTGGCGGCAGGGGTTGTTATTGCGCTGGCGCACGACGTTATCATTACGCTGGGTATTTTGTCGTTATTCCATATCGAGATTGACCTGACCATTGTGGCATCGTTGATGTCAGTTATCGGTTACTCGCTTAACGACAGTATCGTGGTATCGGACCGTATTCGTGAAAACTTCCGCAAGATCCGTCGCGGTACGCCTTACGAAATCTTTAACGTGTCCTTGACCCAGACGCTGCACCGTACCTTGATCACATCCGGTACTACCTTGATGGTTATCCTGATGCTGTACCTCTTCGGTGGTCCGGTACTGGAAGGCTTCTCGCTGACCATGCTTATCGGTGTTTCCATCGGTACTGCATCTTCCATCTATGTGGCATCTGCGCTGGCTCTGAAACTGGGTATGAAGCGCGAACACATGTTGCAGCAGAAAGTGGAAAAAGAAGGGGCGGATCAGCCGTCAATTCTGCCTTAATCAAGTTTCAGCTGATGTTGAAAATCCCGGTCAGAAGATCGGGATTTTTTTGATGTAAGGTGATTGCGAAAATCCCCGCATCTTGGGAAACTGCGCGTAACCCTACATTTCATCCAGGTAACTTTTTCATGGCTATCATCCCAAAAAACTATGCGCGGTTAGAAAGCGACTATCGCGAAAAAGCATTAAAAATCTATCCGTGGGTCTGCGGTCGCTGTTCCCGCGAGTTTGTTTATTCCAACCTGCGTGAACTTACCGTTCACCACATTGATCACGACCATACTAATAACCCGGAAGATGGCAGTAACTGGGAATTACTTTGTCTCTATTGCCACGATCATGAGCATTCGAAATACACCGAAGCGGATCAGTATGGTACGACCGTTATCGCAGGGGAAGATGCGCAGAAAGATGTCGGTGAAGCGAAGTACAACCCATTCGCTGACCTGAAAGCGATGATGAACAAGAAGAAGTGATAAAAACGCAAAATTGCCTGATGCGCTACGCTTATCAGGCCAACGTAATCTCAGCAATGTATTGAATTTACGTGCTTTTGTAGGCCGGATAAGGCGTTTACGCCGCATCCGGCATGAACAAAGCGCACGTTGTTAACAAACTGAAATGCCGGATACAAGATCCGGCATTTCATTCATCAGAAGTTGTAACCTACTACCAGGTAACCACCCCAGCCGGTAGAGCGAACGTTGAAGTTGCCGTTGCCGAAGTTCAGTTCTGCATCGTCGTTCCACTGACCACCGTCGTGCCAGTAACGAGCTACGACAGAGTAGTGCCAGTGATCGTAGTTCAGAGCCAGAATATGGCTGGAAGCGATGGAGTTATTGGTACGGGTCTTAATACCGTTGATTGCATTACCGCTGTCATCCCCTAAATCGGAACCCCAGTCGAAGTTGGTAAAGCCGATGTAGCTCAGCTGACCGCCCCACAGATCGGTAATCGGCACAAAGTATTTAATTTTGAAACGGTAACCGTCCCACTCGTTTTCATTCGCTGCGCCATAGTTCTGCCACTGGTATTTCGCATAGACGTTCATGGACAGGCTCATCGGCAGGCCAGTATCGATATCGGTACCCAGACCCATGTACCAGGTGCTCTGGCGACCATCTTTATTACGACCCATGTCGTAAATGTAGTTGTTCGCGAAGTACCACTCTTTGAACGGACCAAAGCTAAGGTCAGTATTGGTCAGCTTGTCGATGGAGAAACGTGGTTCGATTTCCATAAACAGCGGAGAACCGTGGTTCCAGATACCTTTTGCATCGGAGTTACCGCCGAAGAATACCGGCGCATCCGCATAACCATAGAAGTCGAACCAGTCTTTTTTAGCGAATGCTTCGTACTCAAGGTAGGTATCGTTGCGGATCTGCGGTCCGAAACGGGTGTGATAGCTTCCGACAACGTTAACGCTCTGGTGCCACCAGTCGGAAAGATACTGCGGTTTGTCGTTTTCAGCTGCGTTGACAGTAAAAGACGAAGAGAGCGCCAGTACCGCACCGGCTGCCAGTAATGTTTTTTTCATATGTATGCCACTGTTTGAAAATCCCTTGCGGGAGTGAAAAAGGCGCAAATTGCGTTTCTAAATATTTCGTATACAGAGGAGCCTATTATAAAAATCATTGCTCACAAAAATATGTTTCGTTTCACAGTTCTATCATTTACGTAATCGATTGCGTTCACGTTTACACACATTCGGGCGGGGATTGTACTGACTTTCACCCTTGTTGCAAACTTTTACTATCAATCCAGGTGATGTAAGCGGAGTAACAAAATGACGGGAAAAGATGTTGCGGGACGCACAAAATCGCCCCGCAATACGTTTACTGCATAACAGGTTGAATGTCGTGGATACGTACAAAGCCTAACTGATCTACAGACATACCCTTTAACTGTAACGGAATATCAACATCGCTGGGGGCGAGGACGCTGGCAGGGGCGTTAATCAATTGATTCTGCACATTGATTTCCTGAAAGTTGTCTATTGTTCCCTGAATTTGCCCATATTCAACAGTTCCGCTGAATGCGGGCAAGGGATCATTCGACTCGCCCTGAATACGTA
The DNA here is from genome assembly GCF_046486405.1 of Escherichia sp. WS338. Taxonomy (NCBI): domain Bacteria; kingdom Pseudomonadati; phylum Pseudomonadota; class Gammaproteobacteria; order Enterobacterales; family Enterobacteriaceae; genus Escherichia; species Escherichia sp. WS338. Next base: position 43,128 of record NZ_JBJQLL010000003.1, read on the forward strand.
GCGTCAGGGTGGTGCCATCTGTATCAGGCGTAATATTCACCAGCGACATACGTAAAGTACCGATCTGGCTTTCCAGTCTTGCTGGTGTTTTCGCTCCAGGCAGAAGGTAAACCCCACTGCTGGATTTTGCATTCAGCCTGTTTTGCTGAGTGATTTTGACCGTTTCTTTATTGAGTTGCGTCATCTCCTGGTTCAGCGTGCTGACGCTGTGTTTCATCTGTCGCACTTCGCTTTGCTGCACACAGGCGCTAAGGCTGAACAGGCTTCCCAGCAGGAGCAGTCGAAAAACGTTAGTATTCATAGGTCGTCCCTTTCTCGTCGCAATTAGCCTAATGGTAGAGGGTAAAAGCAGCGAAAGCATCGATCCTTTATCTCAAAAGCGTTGCGCCTTTGTTGTATCGTCAGTTCAGGGTAAAATAGATTTCTGTTAACCACCTGGTCAGGACGCCGTATGCATTGCCCATTCTGTTTCGCCGTGGACACTAAGGTAATTGACTCTCGTCTCGTGGGCGAGGGCTCATCTGTACGCCGCCGTCGGCAGTGTCTGGTGTGTAATGAACGTTTCACCACCTTTGAAGTGGCGGAGCTGGTTATGCCGCGTGTTGTAAAAAGCAACGACGTGCGTGAACCGTTTAATGAAGAGAAATTACGTAGCGGAATGCTGCGGGCGCTGGAAAAACGTCCGGTGAGTTCCGATGACGTCGAAATGGCAATCAATCATATTAAATCGCAGCTGCGCGCCACCGGTGAGCGCGAAGTGCCGAGCAAGATGATTGGCAATCTGGTGATGGAGCAATTGAAAAAGCTTGATAAAGTCGCCTATATCCGTTTTGCCTCTGTCTACCGCAGTTTCGAAGATATCAAAGAATTTGGCGAAGAGATCGCGCGCCTGGAGGACTAAGCCGTGCAGGACGAGTATTACATGGCGCGGGCGCTAAAGCTGGCGCAACGAGGACGTTTTACCACGCATCCCAACCCGAATGTCGGGTGCGTCATTGTCAAAGATGGCGAAATTGTCGGTGAAGGTTACCATCACCGTGCTGGTGAACCACATGCCGAAGTACATGCGTTGCGTATGGCTGGAGAAAAAGCCAAAGGTGCGACTGCGTATGTGACACTCGAACCTTGCAGCCATCACGGCCGTACGCCGCCTTGCTGTGATGCATTAATTGCCGCAGGTGTGGCGCGCGTGGTTGCCTCGATGCAAGATCCTAACCCGCAGGTAGCTGGGCGAGGGCTATATCGTCTGCAACAGGCTGGCATTGACGTCAGCCACGGGCTGATGATGAGTGAAGCCGAGCAATTGAATAAAGGCTTTCTCAAACGGATGCGCACCGGCTTTCCTTATATTCAATTAAAACTTGGCGCATCGCTTGATGGTCGCACGGCGATGGCGAGTGGCGAAAGCCAGTGGATCACTTCGCCTCAGGCGCGACTCGATGTACAACGACTGCGCGCACAAAGTCATGCCATTTTAACCAGCAGCGCCACGGTGCTGGCGGATGATCCAGCCTTAACAGTGCGTTGGTCTGAACTGGATGAACAAACTCAGGCGCTTTATCCGCAACAAAATCTCCGTCAGCCGATACGTATTGTGATTGATAGCCAAAATCGCGTGACGCCGGAACATCGCATTGTGCAGCAGCCCGGCGAAACCTGGTTCGCGCGTACGCAGGAAGATTCTCGTGAGTGGCCGGAAACGGTGCGTACCTTGCTGATTCCAGAGCATAAAGGTCATCTGGATCTGGTTGTACTGATGATGCAACTGGGTAAACAGCAAATTAACAGCATCTGGGTGGAAGCGGGGCCAACGCTCGCTGGCGCATTGCTACAGGCTGGTTTAGTTGATGAGCTGATTGTCTATATCGCACCTAAACTATTAGGCAACGACGCCCGTGGATTATGCACGATGCCAGGACTTGAGAAATTAGCCGACGCCCCCCAATTTAAATTCAAAGAGATACGTCATGTAGGCCCGGATGTTTGCCTGCATTTAGTGGGTGCATGATCTCCCGGCTCGAAAGGGAAGCAGCGCACGAAATATTATGCTAAAATCCGCCCCCCTGCGGGGCCATACTCGAACCCGAAGGAAGAAAATGAACATTATTGAAGCTAACGTTGCTACCCCGGACGCTCGCGTCGCCATCACCATCGCGCGTTTCAACAACTTTATCAATGACAGCCTGCTGGAAGGTGCAATTGACGCACTGAAACGTATCGGTCAGGTAAAAGATGAAAACATTACCGTTGTTTGGGTGCCAGGTGCCTATGAGCTGCCGCTGGCGGCGGGTGCACTGGCTAAAACCGGTAAATACGACGCGGTGATTGCGCTGGGTACGGTTATTCGTGGTGGCACTGCCCACTTTGAATATGTCGCTGGTGGTGCAAGCAACGGCCTGGCGCATGTTGCCCAGGACAGCGAAATTCCGGTTGCTTTTGGTGTTCTGACCACTGAAAGCATTGAACAAGCGATCGAACGTGCTGGCACCAAAGCTGGCAACAAAGGTGCAGAAGCTGCACTGACCGCGCTTGAAATGATTAATGTATTGAAAGCCATCAAGGCCTGAAATTAGTAAGGGGAAATCCGTGAAACCTGCTGCTCGTCGCCGCGCTCGTGAGTGTGCCGTCCAGGCGCTCTACTCCTGGCAGTTGTCCCAGAACGACATCGCTGATGTTGAATACCAGTTCCTGGCTGAACAGGATGTAAAAGACGTTGACGTCCTGTACTTCCGTGAGCTGCTGGCCGGGGTGGCGACTAACACCGCATACCTCGACGGACTGATGAAGCCGTACCTGTCCCGTCTGCTGGAAGAACTGGGCCAGGTAGAAAAAGCAGTACTGCGCATTGCGCTGTACGAGCTGTCTAAACGTAGCGATGTGCCATACAAAGTGGCCATTAACGAAGCGATCGAACTGGCGAAATCTTTCGGCGCAGAAGACAGCCATAAGTTCGTCAACGGCGTACTCGATAAAGCAGCACCTGTGATTCGCCCTAACAAAAAGTAATATCCAGGCCGGTAGATTCACGGAAGACCGTTCCATGATCGCCGGCCTTTTCTTTTTTACCTGCTGAGGCATAACGTATGGCATGTGGCGAGTTCTCCCTGATTGCCCGTTATTTTGACCGTGTAAGAAGTTCTCGTCTTGATGTCGAACTGGGCATCGGCGACGATTGCGCTCTTCTCAATATCCCTGAGAAACAGACCCTGGCGATCAGCACTGATACGCTGGTGGCGGGCAACCACTTCCTCCCTGATATCGATCCTGCTGATCTGGCTTATAAAGCACTGGCGGTGAACCTAAGCGATCTGGCAGCGATGGGGGCCGATCCGGCCTGGCTGACGCTGGCATTAACCTTACCGGACGTCGACGAAGCGTGGCTTGAGTCCTTCAGCGACAGCTTGTTTGATCTTCTCAATTATTACGATATGCAACTCATTGGCGGCGATACCACGCGTGGGCCATTATCAATGACGTTGGGTATCCACGGCTTTGTTCCGATGGGACGAGCCTTAACGCGCTCTGGGGCGAAACCGGGTGACTGGATCTATGTGACCGGTACACCGGGCGATAGCGCTGCCGGGCTGGCGATTTTGCAAAACCGTTTGCAGGTTGCCGATGCTAAAGATGCGGACTACTTGATCAAACGTCATCTCCGTCCGTCGCCGCGTATTTTACAGGGGCAGGCACTGCGCGATCTGGCAAATTCAGCTATCGATCTCTCTGACGGTCTGATTTCCGATCTCGGGCATATCGTGAAAGCCAGCGACTGCGGCGCACGTATTGACCTGGCATTGCTGCCGTTTTCTGATGCGCTTTCTCGCCATGTTGAACCGGAACAGGCGCTGCGCTGGGCGCTCTCTGGCGGTGAAGATTACGAGTTGTGTTTCACGGTGCCGGAACTGAACCGTGGCGCGCTGGATGTGGCTCTCGGACACCTGGGCGTACCGTTTACCTGTATCGGGCAAATGACCGCCGATATCGAAGGGCTTTGTTTTATTCGTGACGGCGAACCTGTCACGTTAGACTGGAAAGGATATGACCATTTTGCCACGCCATAAAGATGTCGCGAAAAGTCGCCTGAAAATGAGTAATCCGTGGCATCTGCTTGCTGTCGGATTCGGAAGTGGATTAAGCCCGATCGTTCCTGGCACGATGGGGTCGCTGGCGGCGATTCCCTTCTGGTATCTGATGACTTTTTTGCCCTGGCAGCTCTATTCGCTGGTGGTAATGCTGGGGATCTGTATCGGCGTCTATCTTTGTCATCAAACGGCGAAAGACATGGGCGTGCACGATCATGGCAGCATTGTCTGGGACGAATTTATCGGTATGTGGATCACGCTCATGGCGCTGCCGACCAATGACTGGCAGTGGGTTGCCGCCGGGTTTGTGATTTTCCGTATCCTGGATATGTGGAAACCGTGGCCGATCCGCTGGTTTGATCGCAATGTACATGGCGGCATGGGGATCATGATTGACGATATTGTCGCCGGGGTGATTTCCGCAGGCATCCTGTACTTTATCGGTCATCACTGGCCGCTGGGTATTCTGTCGTAGTTGTGCACCAGTGCCTGATGTGACGCTTGTTGCGTCTCATCAGGCCTGGATTCCTATTTAAATCCTACGACCGGATGCGGTTTATACGGCGTTTCCAGCTCAGCAATCTGTTCCGGCTTCAAAGTGATATCCACCGCGTTCAGTAGCTCATCAAGCTGTTCTTCCCGCGATGTACCGATAATCGGTGCGGCAATGCCCGGTTTACTTAACAACCAGGCCAGCGCAACTTGTGCTCGTGTCGCCCCCAGTTCTTCACTGACGCCCGTTAACCGCTCTGCGATCTGCGCGTCATTTTCATCGCTTTCTTTATAGAGATTTTTCCCCACCTCATCAGACACCAGTCGTGCGGTGGTTTCTCCCCACGGACGCGTCAGACGGCCCCGCGCCAACGGGCTCCATGGAATCACCGCCACGCCCTCCTGATAACACAGAGGCAGCATCTCGCGCTCTTCTTCGCGATAAATCAGATTGTAGTGATCCTGCATACTGACAAACTGCGCCCAGCCGTGCTGTTTTTGGAGTTCCAGTGCCTGAGCAAACTGCGAAGCGTGCATTGATGACGCGCCGATATAACGCGCTTTCCCGGCTTTTACCACGTCGTTGAGGGCTTCCAGCGTCTCTTCGATCGGTGTGTTGTAATCCCAGCGATGAATTTGCAGGATATCAACATAATCCATGCCGAGACGGCGCAGGCTGTCGTCAATAGAACGTAGAATTTGTGCACGGGATAATCCTTCCGGTAAATCACCAACGCGATGGAACACTTTGGTCGCAACGACCACGTCTTCACGACGGGCGAAATCCCGCAGTGCGCGACCGACGATCTCTTCGCTGCTGCCATCGGAATAGCTATTGGCGGTATCAAAGAAATTTATGCCGCCTTCCAGTGCGCGTTTAATGATGGGACGGCTGCTCTCTTCCGGCAGTGTCCATGCGTGATTACCGCGATCTGGCTCGCCAAAGGTCATACAGCCGAGACAAAGTCGGGAAACACGAAGGTCGGTTTTTCCTAAGGGGTTGTATTGCATGCTGCCACTCCTGCCATACTCGTCATACTTCAAGTTGCATGTGCTGCGGCTGCGAGTTATTCGGCCCATCCATGGGCCTCACCCTTAACAGGGCCGCTGCAAGCAGCGTTCAAATCCGCTCCATGCGGATTTGTCGTTCACCCCAGTCACTTACTTATGTAAGCTCCTGGGGCTTCACTCGTTTGCCGCCTTCCTGCAACTCGAATTATTTAGAGTCTATGAATAATTTGTTAAGCATAGCAGGAGTAGAGTAGGGATTATGCCAGCCAGGCCTTGATTTTGGCTTCCATACCGGTGGCATCGAGGCCGAGTTCGGCGCGCATTTCTTCCTGCGTTCCTTGTGGAATAAAGAAGTCAGGCAGGCCAATGTTCAGCACGGGTACTGGTTTACGATGGGCCATCAGCACTTCGTTCACGCCGCTGCCTGCGCCGCCCATAATGGCGTTTTCTTCTACGGTGACCAGCGCTTCATGGCTGGCGGCCATTTCCAGAACTAACGCTTCATCAAGCGGTTTCACAAAACGCATATCGACCAGCGTAGCGTTCAGCGATTCAGCGACTTTCGCCGCTTCTGGCATCAGCGTACCAAAGTTAAGGATCGCCAGTTTCTCGCCACGACGCTTCACAATGCCTTTGCCAATTGGCAGTTTTTCCAGCGGCGTCAGTTCCACGCCAACTGCGTTGCCGCGCGGGTAGCGCACCGCGGACGGGCCATCGTTATAGTGATAGCCGGTATAGAGCATCTGGCGACATTCGTTTTCATCGCTCGGGGTCATAATGACCATTTCCGGTATGCAGCGCAGGTAAGAGAGATCAAAAGCGCCCTGGTGGGTTTGACCGTCAGCACCAACAATGCCCGCACGGTCGATGGCGAACAGGACCGGAAGCTTTTGAATCGCCACGTCATGCAGCACCTGATCATAGGCGCGTTGCAGGAAGGTGGAGTAGATCGCAACAATGGGTTTGTAGCCTCCAATCGCCAGACCCGCAGCAAAGGTCACTGCGTGTTGCTCGGCAATCGCTACATCAAAATAGCGATCCGGGAATTTACGTGAAAACTCGACCATACCGGAACCTTCACGCATCGCCGGAGTAATCGCCATCAGTTTGTTATCTTTCGCCGCCGTTTCGCACAACCAGTCGCCAAAGATTTTTGAATAGCTTGGTAAACCGCCGCTACTTTTCGGCAAACAACCGCTGGAGGGATCAAATTTAGGCACGGCGTGGAAGGTGATTGGGTCTTTTTCTGCCGGTTCATAACCACGACCTTTTTTGGTCATGATATGCAGGAACTGCGGGCCTTTCAGGTCGCGCATGTTCTTAAGCGTGGTGATAAGCCCCAGCACATCGTGACCGTCAACCGGGCCGATGTAGTTAAAGCCCAGCTCTTCAAACAACGTGCCAGGCACTACCATGCCTTTAATATGTTCTTCGGTACGTTTGAGCAGCTCTTTAATGGGGGGCACGCCAGAGAAAACTTTTTTCCCGCCTTCGCGCAGTGAAGAGTAAAGCTTACCGGAAAGCAGTTGCGCCAGATGGTTGTTGAGCGCGCCAACATTTTCGGAAATCGACATTTCATTGTCGTTGAGAACCACCAGCATATCAGGACGGATATCGCCCGCATGATTCATCGCTTCAAACGCCATGCCAGCGGTAATCGCACCGTCGCCAATGACACAGACGGTGCGGCGATTTTTGCCTTCTTTTTCGGCAGCAACCGCAATACCAATTCCGGCACTGATGGAGGTTGATGAATGCCCGACGCTTAATACGTCATATTCGCTTTCGCCGCGCCACGGGAACGGGTGCAGGCCACCTTTCTGACGGATGGTGCCGATCTTGTCGCGGCGTCCGGTCAAAATTTTATGCGGATAAGCCTGATGCCCCACATCCCAAATCAATTGGTCAAACGGGGTGTTGTAGACATAGTGCAGCGCCACGGTCAGTTCGACCGTGCCCAGCCCGGAGGCGAAGTGCCCGCTGGAACGGCTCACGCTGTCGAGTAAATAGCGGCGCAGTTCGTCGCAGAGTTTCGGTAAACTCTCTTTCGGCAACAGTCGTAACTCCTGGGTGGAGTCGACCAGTGCCAGGGTCGGGTATTTGGCAATATCAAAACTCATCAGGGGCCTATTAATACTTATTGTTTATTTATTACGCTGGATGATGTAGTCCGCTAGCGCTTCCAGTGCCGAGGTATCGAGTGACTGTTCAGTCAGTTGTTTCAGCGACTGACGGGCATCGTCGATCAGATCCCGGGCTTTCTTCCGGGCTTGCTCAAGACCCAGAAGTGCAGGGTAGGTACTTTTACCAAGTTGCTGGTCGGCACCCTGGCGTTTTCCCAACGTTGCAGTATCTCCTACCACATCCAGGATGTCATCCTGAACCTGGAAGGCAAGGCCGATGCTCTCTGCGTACTTGTCGAGTACTGGCAGAGCACGACGTCCTTTATCTCCGGCGCTTAATGCACCAAGGCGAACGGCGGCGCGAATCAATGCGCCGGTTTTATGACGATGAATACGCTCAAGCGCGTCCAGAGGTACGTGTTTGCCTTCCGCGTCTAAATCTAATGCCTGACCACCGCACATTCCGGCAATACCGCTGGCGCTCGCCAGTTCTGAAATCATCGAAATTCTGTCGCGGTCCGACACTTCCGGCATATCGGCATCGCTTAAAATCGAGAACGCCAGCGTTTGTAAAGCGTCGCCAGCGAGAATCGCGTTTGCTTCGCCAAATTTCACATGGCAGGTTGGCAAACCGCGACGCAGATCGTCATCATCCATTGCCGGTAAATCATCATGAATTAATGAGTAAGCGTGGATACACTCTACGGCGGCAGCGGGTGCGTCCAGCGTGTTTGTGCTAACGCCGAACATATGACCGGTGGCATAAACCAGGAAAGGTCGCAGGCGCTTACCACCTAATAATGCGCCATACTGCATGGTTTCGACCACGGGAGTGTTCTGAAAGGGCAGTGGGGCGATAAAACGGCTCAGCGCCTGGTTGGCCTGCTTAACGCAGGCTTCGAGTTGCTGCGGAAAGTCCATTACTCATTGTCCGGTGTAAAAGGGGTTAGAGAGGCGTCTTCATTGTCAGACAGCAGAATTTGTACGCGCTGTTCGGCTTGTTGTAATTTGGCCTGCCCCTGACGTGCCAGCTGCACGCCGCGTTCGAACTCGTTCAGCGCCTCTTCCAGCGGCAGGTCGCCACTTTCCAGACGGGTTACAATCTGTTCCAGCTCGCTCAGCGCCTTTTCAAAGCTGGCGGGCGCCTCATTTTTCTTCGGCATAATGAATGTCTGACTCTCAATATTTTTCGCCCCGTCATGGTAACGGACTCAGGGCAAATAGCAAATAACGCGCAATGGTAAGGTGATGTGCACAGCAAAGCGATGTTAGTGGTATACTTCCGCGCCTGGATGCAGCCGCAGGTGTGGGCTGCTGTATTTTTCCCTATACAAGTCGCTTAAGGCTTGCCAACGAACCATTGCCGCCATGAAGTTTATCATTAAATTGTTCCCGGAAATCACCATCAAAAGCCAATCTGTGCGCTTGCGCTTTATAAAAATCCTTACCGGGAACATTCGTAACGTTTTAAAGCACTATGATGAGACGCTCGCTGTCGTCCGCCACTGGGATAACATCGAAGTTCGCGCAAAAGATGAAAACCAGCGTCTGGCTATTCGCGACGCCCTGACCCGTATTCCGGGTATCCACCATATTCTCGAAGTCGAAGACGTGCCGTTTACCGACATGCACGATATTTTCGAGAAAGCGTTGGTTCAGTATCGCGATCAGCTGGAAGGCAAAACCTTCTGCGTGCGCGTGAAGCGCCGTGGCAAACATGATTTTAGCTCGATTGATGTGGAACGTTACGTCGGCGGCGGTTTAAATCAGCATATTGAATCCGCGCGCGTGAAGCTGACCAATCCGGATGTGACTGTCCATCTGGAAGTTGAAGACGATCGTCTCCTGCTGATTAAAGGCCGCTACGAAGGTATTGGCGGTTTCCCGATCGGCACCCAGGAAGATGTGCTGTCGCTCATTTCCGGTGGTTTCGACTCCGGCGTTTCCAGTTATATGTTGATGCGTCGCGGCTGCCGCGTGCATTACTGCTTCTTTAACCTCGGCGGCGCGGCGCATGAAATTGGCGTGCGTCAGGTGGCGCATTATCTGTGGAACCGCTTTGGCAGCTCCCACCGCGTGCGTTTTGTCGCTATTAATTTCGAACCTGTCGTCGGGGAAATTCTCGAGAAAATCGACGACGGTCAGATGGGTGTTATCCTCAAACGTATGATGGTGCGTGCCGCGTCCAAAGTGGCAGAACGTTACGGCGTACAGGCGCTGGTCACCGGCGAAGCGCTCGGCCAGGTGTCCAGCCAGACGCTGACCAACCTGCGCCTGATTGATAACGTCTCCGATACGCTGATCCTGCGTCCGCTGATTTCTTACGACAAAGAGCACATCATCAACCTGGCTCGCCAGATTGGCACTGAAGACTTTGCCCGCACGATGCCGGAATATTGTGGCGTGATCTCCAAAAGCCCGACGGTGAAAGCGGTTAAATCGAAGATTGAAGCGGAAGAAGAGAAGTTCGACTTCAGCATTCTCGATAAAGTGGTTGAGGAGGCGAATAACGTTGATATCCGCGAAATCGCCCAGCAGGCCGAGCAGGAAGTGGTGGAAGTGGAAACCGTCAATGACTTCGGCCCGAACGACGTGATTCTCGATATCCGTTCTGTCGATGAACAGGAAGATAAGCCACTGAAAGTCGAAGGGATTGATGTGGTTTCTCTGCCGTTCTATAAACTGAGCACCAAATTTGGCGATCTCGACCAGAACAAAACCTGGCTGTTGTGGTGTGAGCGCGGGGTGATGAGCCGCCTGCAGGCGCTCTATCTGCGCGAGCAGGGCTTTAACAATGTGAAGGTGTATCGCCCGTAATTTGTGGTTGTAACGTCGCATCTGGTCAGATGCGACGCTTACCGCATCCGACACTACTCGTAATAATTATAAATCCCTGCCGCCATCACCAGTTGTGATGCCACTTCATGGGCTTTTTCACGCCCAACCAACAGGTCGATAATTTTCAGACCAAAGTCGATAGCTGTACCCGGCCCCTGGCTGGTCAGCAATTTTACCCGTGCATCCCAGACGACGCGCTTGTCCTGCCATTGTTCGGCGGGAATTTTGTCTTTCAGCGTCGGGAAGTCGGTCATATTACCAATCGGGAAGATATCGTGCGGCACCAGCACGGTGGCTGGCGTGGCGCAAATAGCCGCGACGATACGCCCGGAACGGTGGAACTGTTTAACGGTTTCAATCAGCAGGGTGCTATCGCGAAAACACTCTGCGCCTTTAATGCCACCAGGCAGCACAATCACGTCATATTCGCCATCAGCCACTTCAACCAGCGGCGCATCCGCCAGCAGCTTCACGCCGCGCGAGCAGGTAATCGCTAGGTTACCATCGCTGGCGACGCTGGCAGTGGTGACTTTGATACCGCCGCGAACCAAGAGGTCGATAGTGGTGACGGCTTCAGTCTCTTCACTACCAGGGGCGAGGCAAACCAGTGCCGATGCGCTCATATTCACTCTCCTTTCTTTTTACCATTTCAAACAGGCGGGTGTTTTCCGGTACGGCAATCCCATGCGCGCGGGCGCGGCGTAAGAGAAAACCATTGATATAGTCGATTTCGGTGTGGCGCAGCGCGCGGATATCCTGCAACATCGACGAGATATTTTCCGCTGTGGCATCAATCACCTGCATCACGTAATCACGCAAATCTTCTGCTGAAGTATGATGCCCTTCGCGTTCGATCACTGCCGCGACTTCTTCGCATATCTGCATAATTTCTTGCGGATGATGACGTAATTCACCATTCGGGCAATTCCAGGTGGCGGTCAGTGGATTAATCACACAGTTGACTGCCAGCTTGCGCCACAGCTCGGCGCGAATATTGTTATGCCACGCGACGTCAGGCAATACGGTTTGCAAAATATCCGCCAGATAACTGTAATCGCCGTCCTGTTGCCGTGCCGGACCAATATGCGTGATACCGTTTGCCACATGAATAATGACATTGCCGTCGCGGCGAGCGGCATGGGTGGTGGTGCCCATCAGTAATGGCTGCTGAATGTTTTGCAACTCTTCGATGGTGCCCATGCCGTTGTGAATTAACAGTATTGGCGTGGTTACAGGCAGTGTGGACGCGAGGCTTTTGACGGCATCGGAAACCTGCCATGCTTTCAGCGTCACCAGGAGCAGATCGCTGGTGGCGAGAAAATCGGGATCGTTGGCGGTCAGAGACTCGTTAAATATCGAACCATCTGTCTCAACCAGATTCACGCTACAATAAGGTTGCGGTACGCGCAGCCAGCCCTGAACTTCGTGACCCTGTTTACAAAGTGCTGTAAGCCATAATTGCCCTAAGGCACCGCATCCCAATACGGTAATTTTCATTGTTCCTCCTCACCCGCAACCACTCCGGGTGTTCAATAAGGCTATCCCTTAATTGTGCATGCTGTTGCGACTATGCACAATTAAGGGATACGTCCTGGTGCGGGACTGTCGGTTATTTAACTTTGCGGGTATTATGCTTCGCATCAAAAATGAAGGGAGAGGAAAAGATGCCATCTTTCGATATTGTCTCTGAAGTTGATCTTCAGGAAGCACGTAACGCGGTCGATAACGCTAGCCGCGAAGTGGAGTCCCGTTTTGACTTCCGTAACGTTGAAGCCTCATTTGAGCTGAACGACGCCAGCAAAACCATCAAAGTGTTGAGCGAGTCCGATTTCCAGGTCAATCAGTTGCTGGATATTCTGCGTGCCAAGCTGCTGAAGCGCGGCATTGAAGGCAGTTCACTGGATGTACCGGAAAATATCGTTCATAGCGGTAAAACCTGGTTTGTGGAAGCGAAACTGAAACAGGGCATTGAGAGCGCGACTCAGAAGAAAATCGTCAAAATGATCAAAGACAGCAAACTGAAAGTGCAGGCGCAAATTCAGGGCGATGAGATCCGCGTAACGGGTAAATCTCGTGATGATTTGCAGGCTGTCATGGCGATGGTACGTGGTGGCGATCTCGGTCAGCCGTTCCAGTTCAAAAACTTCCGCGATTAATCGCGACAATGCGCGTTTTGTTCATGCCGAATGCAGCATGAACAGCTAATTCGGCCTACAACGATTTGTAACTCAAGAACTTTGTAGGCCTGGTAAGCGTAGCGCAGCAGGCAATTCGCCTCGTTTTTTATGCCTGACGAATTGCCTGTTCAACCTCAAAGCGATTCGTCACTTTGCTGTCGATTTTCACATAAGCTGAATGTTCTTCTTCTGCAATCAACACTTCTTTGACGCCCGCGGTTTCCAGCAAACGCACTTTTAACGCCTCGTTTGCGGCAATGTCCGCCGGGATTTCAATGCGCAAGCTGCTGACATACGGCGGTTCTTTCATGGTACTGGCGACTGCCAGCCACACTGCGGCCAGCATTGCGCCAGCGAGAAATACTCCCTGACCGTCAAACATGCCGTCAATCCAGCCGCCCAGCGAACCGCCAATCGCCACGCCAAGAAACTGGCTGGTGGAGTAAACACCCATCGCCGTACCTTTGTAACCTGCTGGCGACTCTTTACTGATAAGTGAAGGCAGAAGGGCTTCCATCAAATTAAACGCTACAAAGAAAAGCTGCACGCCGACCACCAGTTGCCAGAACTGCGTTTGTGCGTTCCACAACACAATTTCCGCAACCACGATTAACCCAACGCAGAAGACAAAGACTTGCTTCATTTTGCGCTTAACTTCAGCGTAGATAATGAAAGGCACGACCGAGCCAAAGGCGATTAGCATTGTCGCCAGATAGACCTTCCAGTGTTCAGCCGCCGGGAACCCCGCATCAGCCAGTTGTCCGGGCAGGGCAACAAACGTCGACATCAGCAAAATATGCAGACACATAATGCCAAAGTTGAGTTTCAGCAGCCGCGGTTCCGCCAGCACTTTACTGAAACTGCCTTTCACCATTCCGGACTCACGATTAAGTACGTGAGTGCTACTGTTGGGCACAACCCAAATGGTCAACGCAATGCCGGTCGTTGCCAGAATAGCGATCATCCAGAACAGCGCGTGCAGCCCAAGTTTGTGAGTGATGATCGGGCCAAGCACCATCGCAATGGCAAAGGTAATGCCAAAGCTCACGCCGATAAACGCCATTGCTTTGGTGCGGTTTTGTTCGCGCGTGAGATCGGAAAGCAGCGCCATAACGGCAGCGGCAATCGCACCGGAGCCTTGTAGCGCCCGGCCCAGAATAATTCCCCAGATGGAGTCAGAGAGCGCAGCGATAACGCTACCGGCGGCAAACACTGCCAGCCCACCGACAATTAATGGTTTGCGACCAATGCGGTCGGAAAGCAGGCCAAACGGAATCTGAAAAACGGCCTGAGTCAGACCATAAATACCAATGGCAATACCGATTAATGCTTCGCTGGCACCTTGCAGAGCCATGCCGTACGTGGTCAGAACCGGCAGAACCATGAACATGCCCAGCATGCGCAACGAGAATACGGTCCCTAAACCCCAGGTCGCGCGTCGCTCACCTGGCGTCATTTTATAATCGTTCATTACCACCTCTGTTTTAAATTCGCGACTAGTGTAAAGCGGCAAACGAATGGGGTAAACATGCGGATTTTTTAGTAAATATTTCGAGAGGGATATGATTCTAATGCTAAGAAAAAAGGTGCCGTAGCACCTTTTTAACTGAGAGGTTGTGTTACCACACAGCAGCCAGCAGCGTATGCGAGTCCGGCACCATAAAATCAACGGACATCATCACCGAGAGGGCAGTGATGGCGATGATAGAGAAGCCGAACAGCTTGCGCGCCCAGATTCTGTCATCAGCAACTTTATAACCGCGCAGAGCCATGCCTAACCACCAGACGCTCACCGCCGCGGCGACTACCAGATATTTATACCCAGCGTAACCGCCAAGAGAGAGCATCAGCGTGGCAACGGCAAAGGCGATGATATACAGCGTGATGTGATTCTTCGCCACCGAAATGCCTTTTACCACTGGCAATACCGGAATGTTTGCCGCCTGGTAATCCTTAAAGCGGAAAATGGCGATGGCATAGGAGTGAGGCATCTGCCACAGACTGAAGATAGCAAGCAGGATCGCTGCGCCACTATCGAACTCGCCGGTTACTGCACAGTAGCCGATCACCGGCGGCGCAGCGCCGGAGAGCGAACCAATCAATGTGCCGTAGACTGAGTGGCGTTTCATGTACAGGCTATAAACGCCGACGTAAACCACAAAGCCCATCACCCCCAGCCAGCAGGCCAGCGGATTCGCGCCAAACCACAGCAGCATAAAGCCAGCAATACCCAGCAAGGTGGCGTACACCAGCGAGACAGCAGGAGAGATCAGGCCTTTAACCAGCACCCGATTCTTCGTCCTTTCCATCTTTCTGTCGATATCCCTGTCGATGTAGTTGTTAAACACACAACCCGACGCCACAACCAGTGACACCCCAACCAGCGTGTAGATAAACAGGGGATAATCAATGCTGCCCTTTGAGGCCAGCAGGAATCCCCCAATCACCGAGATCAGGTTGCCAAAGATGATGCCTGGTTTCGTTACTTGCAGGTATTGCTTAAACATCATAACCGCCGCTCTTAGTGCATCATCATGTTGTAGTTGAGGTTCCACATAATCCAGATGGAGCCTACAACCAGGATAGCGATGATTAGCACGGTGAAGACAAACGCCGTCATGTTCCAGCCTTCATCTGATTTGGTATTCATGTGCAGGAAGCACACCAGATGCACCAGAACCTGTACCACTGCCATTGCCAGGATTGTTCCCAGAATTACGGCCGGAGAGGCAGCTCCTGTCATCACCATCCAGAACGGAATCACCGTCAGAATGATCGACAGGATAAAGCCTGTCATGTAGGTTTTTACGCTGCCATGGGACGCGCCGCTGTGATCGGTAGAATGACTCATTACATCGCCCCCATCAGATAAACAACAGTGAACACACAGATCCAAACCACATCCAGGAAGTGCCAGAACAGGCTCAGGCACATGATGCGGGTACGGTTAGTGCTGGTCAGGCCGCGACGGGCGATTTGCACCATCAGCACCGCCATCCAGATAAGACCGGAAGTGACGTGCAGACCGTGCGTGCCGACCAGAGCAAAGAACGCTGACAGGAAGCCGCTGCGATCCGGACCCATGCCGTTAACAATCAGGTGATGGAATTCATAGATTTCCATCCCGATAAATCCAGCACCAAACAACCAGGTCAACGCCAGCCAGGAGATAACCTGGCTTTTGTTGTTTTTGTACATGGCGATAGCCGCCATGCCGTATGTGATGGAGCTGAACAACAGCAAGAAAGTTTCAACCAGAACGAACGGCAGTTCGAAAATGTCCTTACCTGTCGGGCCGCCTGCGGTGCCGTTAACCAGAACGGCATAGGTAGCAAACAAGATAGAGAACAGAATGCAGTCGCTCATCAGGTAGATCCAAAATCCGAAGATTTTGGTTCCGCCTGCATCGTGGTGCCCGTGTTCGTGCGCGTGGGCAGTCGCGTGCGTCAAAGTATCAGTTGCCATTTTTCAGCCCTGCCTTAGTAATCTCATCGAAATGCTGGTTTTCCAGTTTTTCGATTTCTGCCACCGGCACGTAGTAATCCACGTCCTCGTCGAAGCTTTTCACGATCCAGGTGATGATCATGCCTGCGAAGCCAACAATCGCCAGCCACCAGATATGCCAGATCATGGCGAAACCGAAGATGGTGGAGAAAGCTGCAATGACGATACCTGCACCGCTGTTTTTCGGCATATGAATTTCTTCATAGTGGTCAGGCTTTTTGTACGCTTCGCCTTTCTCTTTCATTTCCCAGAATGCATCACGCTCGTGAACGTGCGGCACAACGGCAAAGTTATAGAACGGAGGCGGGGAAGAGGTTGCCCACTCCAGCGTACGGCCACCCCACGGGTCGCCAGTCAGGTCACGGTTCTGGTCGCGGTCACGAATAGAAACGTACATCTGAATAACGAGGCAGAGAATACCCAGCGCAATCAGTACTGCACCGCTGGCTGCAATCATCAGCATGGTGTGGAACTGCGGGTCAATCTGCTGGCTCAAACGACGGGTCATGCCCATGAAGCCCAGCGCATACAGCGGCATAAAGGCAACGAAGAAGCCGATGATCCAGAACCAGAACGCGCGTTTACCCCAGGTTTCGTTCAGTTTGAAACCGAACGCTTTAGGCCACCAGTAGGTCATCCCTGCGAAGCAGCCGAAGACCACGCCGCCGATGATCACGTTATGGAAGTGCGCAATCAGGAACAGGCTGTTATGCAGAACGAAGTCCGCGCCCGGTACTGCCAGCAGCACGCCAGTCATACCGCCTACCGAGAAGGTGACGATAAAACCGATGGTCCACAGCATCGCAGAATGGAACACGATGCGGCCCTGATACATGGTGAACAGCCAGTTGAAGATCTTCACCCCGGTCGGGATGGCGATAATCATGGTGGTGATACCAAAGAAGGCGTTTACGTTCGCGCCCGCACCCATCGTAAAGAAGTGGTGCAGCCAGACGATGAACGACAGCACGGTGATACAGACGGTTGCCCATACCAGCGAGGTATAACCAAACAGACGTTTACGCGAGAAGGTTGCCGCAATTTCGGAGAACACACCGAAAACAGGCAGGATCAGGATGTAAACTTCCGGGTGGCCCCAGGCCCAAATCAGGTTGATGTACATCATCATGTTGCCACCCATATCGTTGGTAAAGAAATGGGTGCCCAGATAGCGATCCAGGGTCAACAACGCAACGGTAACCGTCAGAATTGGGAAGGAAGCAATAATCAGTACGTTCGCGCACAGTGATGCCCAGGTAAATACTGGCATCTTGAACATGGTCATGCCCGGTGCGCGCATCTTCAGAATGGTAACGAAGAAGTTGATACCGGTAAGCGTTGTACCTATACCGGATAGCTGGAGACTCCATATCCAGTAATCGACACCGACTCCCGGACTGTACTCTATTCCCGATAGCGGTGGATAGGCCAGCCAGCCGGTCTGCGCAAATTCGCCCACGCCGAGAGAAACGTTAACCAGAATCACACCAACAACGGTAAACCAGAAGCTTAGGTTGTTGAGGAACGGGAACGCAACGTCACGCGCGCCGATCTGCAGCGGAACCACCAGGTTCATCAGACCGATAACGAAAGGCATCGCCACGAAGAAGATCATAATCACGCCGTGCGCGGTGAAGATCTGATCGTAGTGGTGAGGTGGCAGGAAGCCCGCTTCGCCCGCCGAGGCAAGAGCCTGCTGGCTACGCATCATAATGGCGTCAGCAAAACCACGCAGCAACATCACAATCGCCACGATGATATACATGATACCGAGGCGTTTATGGTCGACGGAGGTCAGCCACTCTTTCCACAGGTAGGTCCACTTACCGAAGTAAGTGATCAGGCCAACGAGCGCCAGACCTCCCAAAATAATGCCAGCGATCGTAACCATGACGATAGGTTCATGGAACGGGACTGCATCAAGTGATAATTTTCCGAACATCTTTATTCTTCCTCAACCCCTTTAATGGGCGGATTCCGCGTGGCTCATGTCCATGCCTTCCATACCTTCGTGTGCGCTGTGCTCACCTTCTGGCTGGGTCATGTCCATGCTCTTACCGTGAGCCATAAACTTGTTAATCACATCAGCAAACAAGTCTGGTTTCACGTTGGAGAAATATTCCACCTGGTTGTATTCGCTAGGCGCGGCCAGTTTTTCGAACGCTGCCATGTCAGACATGGTGTTCGGCGACTGTTTCGCTTTTGCGACCCACTGGTCGAATGCGGCGCGATCCGGTGTAGCAATAGCTTTGAACTTCATGCCTGAGAAGCCCGGGCCGCTGTAGCTGGCGGAGATACCGTCATAAGTACCGGGTTCGTTGGCGATCAGATGCAGGCGAGTCTGCATACCGGCCATGGCATAAATCTGGCTACCCAGACGCGGAATGAAGAAGGAGTTCATCACGGAGTTGGAGGTCACTTTGAAGTACACCGGAGTGTTCGCCGGGAAAGCGATTTCATTCACGGTAGCAATGCCCTGTTCCGGGTAGATGAAGAACCATTTCCAGTCCATGGAAACCACTTCGATGGTAATGGGCTTCTCGTCGTGTGCCAGCGGCTTGCTAGGCTCAAGAGCGTGAGTGGTTTTCCAGGTCAGTACCGCAAGGAAGATGATGATTAAGATAGGTACCGTCCAGACCACAGCTTCCACTTTATTGGAGTGTGACCAGTTCGGGCTGTACTTAGCATCTTTATTGCTCGCACGATACTTCCAGGCGAAACCAACAGCCATCAAGATTGCGGGAATAACGACAATCAACATCAGGCCAAATGCCGTCAGTATCAGTGAACGTTGCTCCAGACCAATCTGTCCTTTGGGATCTAACAGCGCAGAATTACAGCCACTGAGCAATACAGTGCCTGCAAATAATGACAACCATCCCAAACTTTTATTGTATTTCCTGAGTCTCATTTAACGACCTCAATTCCACGGGATCTGGTGGCGTTTAAAGTGTGTGGGCATTTTACGGGAAGGTTACATTACTGTAAACATGATTAAATTCCTGTTACTTAGATTTGGCTGCCAGGTCACATATGTTGCAAAACATATCAGGTTGATTTTAAGAAGCTGTTGCAAAAGGGCGTTATAACAAAAGGGGAGTGCAGAAGGAGTCTGGGCGGGCAATTGGTATAACCAATATAAAATAAAACAATTATTTAACAAATAATTATCATTAAGGTGACAACTGGGTGGTGAGAAAATAAAAACTCATTAGCTGAATCGTGTAAGAAAAATAGAATTCATAAATGGCGTCAATAATTTCCAGACGCTAAGCCGCACAAAAGAACAAATATTAATAAGCGATGCTGATGTTTATTTAGCCGTAATAATTACGGCGAGTGATTACTACGGCTAAATAATATTTACAGATTACGTCAGATGCGTTTTTCGTAGCGCCAGATAATCCAGTAAACCACCAAGCACGACGCCAGAAAGGGCGACTAAAACCCCGACTTCCAGCAGAGCAGGCAGGAAAGAGAAGTGCGTCAAATCCAGCGCGTCCATCGTCAACAGCAGTAACCACACGGCCAACAGGCTGACGCCCGCCGCCAGTGTCCACATAGCAAAGGCATAACCTGCCGGATATTCGGTACGGGAGATAAAGTTGTCATTTACTCGTGTATATTCAAGCGTCTGGCGACAAATCAGCAGCAAAATAAGCCCTGGTACGGCAGCGGCGACGGAGAACAGATAGAATGTCGACCAGCCGTGTGCTTCAACAAACCAACCCGCCACGGGGCCGACATAAACTCGCCCTACAGCAGAAAGCGCTGAGAGCAGGGCAAATTGAGTAGCGGAAAATGACTTATTACACAGCGTCATTAACAGCGCGACAAAGGCTGATGTACCCATCCCGCCACAGAGGTTTTCGAAAAAGACGGCTGCGCCCATGCTGTAGAGATGCTTATCAGTAATCGACAGCAGCCAGTAACCGGCGTTAGACGCACCTTGTAAAATACCGAAAATCAGCAGCGCCCGGAACAGTGACAGGCGCTGCATCAAAATCCCACCGTACAATGCGCCAACAATGGTCGCCAGTAAGCCAAGCGTTTTGTTAACCACGCCTACTTCACCCGCATCAAACCCGACGCCACGAATCAAAAACGTGGTTGTCAGGCTCATGGCGAATGCGTCGCCCAGCTTATACAGCACGATAAGAAGCAAAATAAGCCAGGCATTATTGCGACCAAAGAAATCGCGCAGAGGTGCAACAACCGCTTGTTCCAGCGTTTTGGGCACTGGAATGGTGTCGGTGGGTTCTGGTGCAAGTAACGTCGCGATAATACAGGGGATCAACAGCGCCGCCATCAACCAGTACATGCCCTGCCAGCCCAGCCATTTATCTGCCAGCCACAGGGCTAAGCCGCCGGAAACCAGCATCCCTAAACGGTAACCCAGCACGCTGATTGCCGCGCCCGCACCACGTTCTTCTGCCGGGAGCACATCGGTTTTCCACGCATCGAAGACAATATCCTGGGAGGCAGAGCAAAAAGCGATCACCACTGCCAGTGCCGCCATCCAGCGGAGTTGGGTGCCAGGTTCGAGAAAACCCATCGCCGCAATGGCGACTAATAACAGAATTTGCGTGGCGAGCAGCCAACCGCGCCGCCGCCCAAAAAATGGGGGCGTGTAGCGGTCCATCAGCGGTGACCAGAGGAATTTAAAAACGTAAGCCTGGCCTACCAGAGAGAAGAAACCAATGGTTTTGAGATCGATATTCTCGACCGTCATCCAGGCCTGTAAGGTGCCGGACGTCAGGGCGAGCGGTAGCCCGGAAGCAAAACCCAGGATCAGCAATATGGCTGAACGTGGCTGTTGAAAAATACGTAAATATTGACTGGACATGGGCGTCTACAGGCCCGGCTTGCACCGGGCCAGAGGGCAGAAATTAACGCGCGTTCTGCTTGATGAATTCGTGGATGCTGGTGTCCTGAGACATATCAGCGATGGTATCGGTCAGCACACTGTTAACCGCATCGGCGATATTTTTGTTGGAGGCCTGGAACGCACCTTCAACGTTGTAGCTGGCACGATAGTTTTTGGTCATTTTGTTGCCATTCTGCGCGGTAGCGATGATGGCGATATCCGCTTTAGTAGCGATGTTGTAGCGCACGTTGCCCTGGGACACGTCAGCATACAATTGGCTAACGATGATTTGCAGATTAACCGGGCCATTCGGACCAACCATGTAACCACGCGCGGTCATCTGTTTTTCCAGCACTTCTTGCAGCAGGAAACGCAGATCGCGGGAGGCGGTCAGGGTAACGATTTGATTATCGCGGGTGACTTTTGCCAGCGCCTGATCGGTACGCTGATCGGCACCATTAATGCTTACGGTGACGCCCATCAGGCTTGGATCCTGCTGTGGCAGTGTAATCGTCGGGGAAACTTCAATAGTTGTTGGCGGTTTTGCGCATCCTGCAAGCATAAACAGAGCAACTAACGGGAAGAGGATTTTTTTGAACATGTTCGGGCTCTCAGAGACTCTTAAGCGTGTTTGGTAAAAATTCCCGCCATCATAACATTGCCAACGGCGAGGGGAAGTGGGTAAGGCATGTAAATTCATCATGTTGACGAAATAATCACCCCTGGTAAAAGAAACGCTGATGCGAGGCCTGTGTTTCAATCTTTAAATCAGTAAACTTCATACGCTTGACAGAAAAACCAGGACGAAACCTAAATATTTGTTGTTAAGCTGCAATGGAAACGGTAAAAGCGGCTAGTATTTAAAGGGATGGATGACATCTCAGCGTTGTCGGAGGAGATATTTCATGATGATACGTGAGCGGATAGAAGAAAAATTAAGGGCGGCGTTCCAACCCGTATTCCTCGAAGTAGTGGATGAAAGCTATCGTCACAATGTCCCAGCCGGCTCTGAAAGCCATTTTAAAGTTGTGCTGGTCAGCGATCGTTTTACGGGTGAACGTTTTCTGAATCGTCATCGAATGATTTACAGTACTTTAGCGGAGGAACTCTCTACTACCGTTCATGCGCTGGCTCTGCATACTTACACTATTAAGGAGTGGGAAGGGTTGCAGGACACCGTCTTTGCCTCTCCTCCCTGTCGTGGAGCAGGAAGCATCGCGTAAAAACGCATTTGCAACTGTCGGCGCTTTTCCAGTATGTTGCTAAAGATTTTATGAAAAACGGCCTGCGGGCCGTTTTGTTTTGTCTGGATTTTGCGCTTTTTGCCCAGCATTCAGACGAAAATTGCCCGGGAATTGTGAAAAAATACGCGACAGCGCGCAATAACCGTTCTCGACTCATAAAAGTGATGCCGCTATAATGCCGCGTCCTATTTGAATGCTTTCGGGATGATTCTGGTAACAGGGAATGTGATTGATTATAAGAACATCCCGGTTCCGCGAAGCCAACAACCTGTGCTTGCGGGGTAAGAGTTGACCGAGCACTGTGATTTTTTGAGGTAACAAGATGCAAGTTTCAGTTGAAACCACTCAAGGCCTTGGCCGCCGTGTAACGATTACTATCGCTGCTGACAGCATCGAGACCGCTGTTAAAAGCGAGCTGGTCAACGTTGCGAAAAAAGTACGTATTGACGGCTTCCGCAAAGGCAAAGTGCCAATGAATATCGTTGCTCAGCGTTATGGCGCGTCTGTACGCCAGGACGTTCTGGGTGACCTGATGAGCCGTAACTTCATTGACGCCATCATTAAAGAAAAAATCAATCCGGCTGGCGCACCGACTTATGTTCCGGGCGAATACAAGCTGGGTGAAGACTTCACCTACTCTGTAGAGTTTGAAGTTTATCCGGAAGTTGAACTGCAGGGTCTGGAAGCGATCGAAGTTGAAAAACCGATCGTTGAAGTGACCGACGCTGACGTTGACGGCATGCTGGATACTCTGCGTAAACAGCAGGCGACCTGGAAAGAAAAAGACGGCGCTGTTGAAGCAGAAGACCGCGTAACCATCGACTTCACCGGTTCTGTAGACGGCGAAGAGTTCGAAGGCGGTAAAGCGTCTGATTTCGTACTGGCGATGGGCCAGGGTCGTATGATCCCGGGCTTTGAAGACGGTATCAAAGGCCACAAAGCTGGCGAAGAGTTCACCATCGACGTGACCTTCCCGGAAGAATACCACGCAGAAAACCTGAAAGGTAAAGCAGCGAAATTCGCTATCAACCTGAAGAAAGTTGAAGAGCGTGAACTGCCGGAACTGACTGCAGAATTCATCAAACGTTTCGGCGTTGAAGATGGTTCCGTAGAAGGTCTGCGCGCTGAAGTGCGTAAAAACATGGAGCGCGAGCTGAAGAGCGCCATCCGTAACCGCGTTAAGTCTCAGGCGATCGAAGGTCTGGTAAAAGCTAACGACATCGACGTACCGGCTGCGCTGATCGACAGTGAAATCGACGTTCTGCGTCGCCAGGCTGCACAGCGTTTCGGTGGCAACGAAAAACAAGCTCTGGAACTGCCGCGCGAACTGTTCGAAGAACAGGCTAAACGTCGCGTAGTTGTTGGCCTGCTGCTGGGCGAAGTTATCCGCACCAACGAGCTGAAAGCTGACGAAGAGCGCGTGAAAGGCCTGATCGAAGAGATGGCTTCTGCGTACGAAGATCCGAAAGAAGTTATCGAGTTCTACAGCAAAAACAAAGAACTGATGGACAACATGCGCAATGTTGCTCTGGAAGAACAGGCTGTTGAGGCTGTACTGGCGAAAGCGAAAGTGACTGAAAAAGAAACCACTTTCAACGAGCTGATGAACCAGCAGGCGTAATTTACGCAGCATAACGCGCTAAATTCGCACAAAGGCCCGTCACCGCCAGGTGGTGGGCTTTTTTTTGTCATGAATTTTGCATGGAACCGTGCGAAAAGCCTCTTTCGGTGTTAGCGTAACAACAAAAGATTGTTATGCTTGAAATATGGTGATGCCGTACCCATAACACAGGGACTAGCTGATAATCCGTCCATAAGGTTACAATCGGTACAGCAGGTTTTTTCAATTTTATCCAGGAGACGGAAATGTCATACAGCGGCGAACGAGATAACTTTGCACCCCATATGGCGCTGGTGCCGATGGTCATTGAACAGACCTCACGTGGTGAGCGCTCTTTTGATATCTATTCTCGTCTACTTAAGGAACGCGTCATTTTTCTGACTGGCCAGGTTGAAGACCACATGGCTAACCTGATTGTGGCGCAGATGCTGTTCCTGGAAGCAGAAAACCCAGAAAAAGATATCTATCTGTACATTAACTCCCCAGGCGGGGTGATCACTGCCGGGATGTCTATCTATGACACCATGCAGTTTATCAAGCCTGATGTCAGCACCATCTGTATGGGCCAGGCGGCTTCGATGGGCGCTTTCTTGCTGACTGCAGGGGCAAAAGGTAAACGTTTCTGCCTGCCGAATTCGCGCGTGATGATTCACCAGCCGTTGGGCGGCTACCAGGGCCAGGCGACCGATATCGAAATTCATGCCCGTGAAATTCTGAAAGTTAAAGGGCGCATGAATGAACTTATGGCGCTTCATACGGGTCAATCATTAGAACAGATTGAACGTGATACCGAGCGCGATCGCTTCCTTTCCGCCCCTGAAGCGGTGGAATACGGTCTGGTCGATTCGATTCTGACCCATCGTAATTGATGCCAGAGGCGCAACTGTGCCGCTATACTTATCCAGGGCGGCACAACGCTGTAAGCGGCTTGCGCCTGAGAATGGCATTTGCGTCGTCGTGTGCGGCACAAAGAACAAAGAAGAGGTTTTGACCCATGACAGATAAACGCAAAGATGGCTCAGGCAAATTGCTGTATTGCTCTTTTTGCGGCAAAAGCCAGCATGAAGTGCGCAAGCTGATTGCCGGTCCATCCGTGTATATCTGCGACGAATGTGTTGATTTATGTAACGACATCATTCGCGAAGAGATTAAAGAAGTTGCACCGCATCGTGAACGCAGTGCGCTACCGACGCCGCATGAAATTCGCAACCACCTGGACGATTACGTTATCGGCCAGGAACAGGCGAAAAAAGTGCTGGCGGTCGCGGTATACAACCACTACAAACGTCTGCGCAACGGCGATACCAGCAATGGTGTCGAGTTGGGCAAAAGTAACATTCTGCTGATCGGTCCGACCGGTTCCGGTAAAACGCTGCTGGCTGAAACGCTGGCGCGCCTGCTGGACGTCCCGTTCACCATGGCCGACGCAACCACGCTGACCGAAGCCGGTTATGTGGGCGAAGACGTTGAAAACATCATTCAGAAGCTGTTGCAGAAGTGCGATTACGACGTACAGAAAGCGCAGCGCGGGATTGTCTACATCGATGAAATCGACAAGATTTCTCGTAAGTCAGACAACCCGTCCATTACCCGAGACGTTTCCGGTGAAGGCGTACAGCAGGCACTGTTGAAACTGATCGAAGGTACGGTAGCTGCTGTTCCACCGCAAGGTGGGCGTAAACATCCGCAGCAGGAATTCTTGCAGGTTGATACCTCTAAGATCCTGTTTATTTGTGGCGGTGCGTTTGCCGGTCTGGATAAAGTGATTTCCCATCGTGTAGAAACCGGCTCCGGCATTGGTTTTGGCGCGACGGTAAAAGCGAAGTCCGACAAAGCAAGCGAAGGCGAGCTGCTGGCGCAGGTTGAACCGGAAGATCTGATCAAGTTTGGTCTTATCCCTGAGTTTATTGGTCGTCTGCCGGTTGTCGCAACGTTGAATGAACTGAGCGAAGAAGCTCTGATTCAGATCCTCAAAGAGCCGAAAAACGCCCTGACCAAGCAGTATCAGGCGCTGTTTAATCTGGAAGGCGTGGATCTGGAATTCCGTGACGAGGCGCTGGATGCTATCGCTAAGAAAGCGATGGCGCGTAAAACCGGTGCCCGTGGCCTGCGTTCCATCGTAGAAGCCGCACTGCTCGATACCATGTACGATCTGCCGTCCATGGAAGACGTCGAAAAAGTGGTTATCGACGAATCGGTAATTGATGGTCAAAGCAAGCCGTTGCTGATTTATGGCAAGCCGGAAGCGCAACAGGCATCTGGTGAATAATTAACCATTCCCATACAATTAGTTAACCAAAAAGGGGGGATTTTATCTCCCCTTTAATTTTTCCTCTATTCTCGGCGTTGAATGTGGGGGAAACATCCCCATATACTGACGTACATGTTAATAGATGGCGTGAAGCACAGTCGTGTCATCTGATTACCTGGCGGAAATTAAACTAAGAGAGAGCTCTATGAATCCTGAGCGTTCTGAACGCATTGAAATCCCCGTATTGCCGCTGCGCGATGTGGTGGTTTATCCGCACATGGTCATCCCCTTATTTGTCGGGCGGGAAAAATCTATCCGTTGTCTGGAAGCGGCGATGGACCATGATAAAAAAATTATGCTGGTCGCGCAGAAAGAAGCTTCAACGGATGAGCCGGGTGTAAACGATCTTTTCACCGTCGGGACCGTGGCCTCTATATTGCAGATGCTGAAACTGCCTGACGGCACCGTCAAAGTGCTGGTCGAGGGGTTACAGCGCGCGCGTATTTCTGCGCTCTCTGACAATGGCGAACACTTTTCTGCGAAGGCGGAGTATCTGGAGTCGCCGACCATTGATGAGCGGGAACAGGAAGTGCTGGTGCGTACTGCAATCAGCCAGTTCGAAGGCTACATCAAGCTGAACAAAAAAATCCCACCAGAAGTGCTGACGTCGCTGAATAGCATCGACGACCCGGCGCGTCTGGCGGATACCATTGCTGCACATATGCCACTGAAACTGGCTGACAAACAGTCCGTTCTGGAGATGTCCGACGTTAACGAACGTCTGGAATATCTGATGGCAATGATGGAATCGGAAATCGATCTGCTGCAGGTTGAGAAACGCATTCGCAACCGCGTTAAAAAGCAGATGGAGAAATCCCAGCGTGAGTACTATCTGAACGAGCAAATGAAAGCTATTCAGAAAGAACTCGGTGAAATGGACGACGCGCCGGACGAAAACGAAGCCCTGAAGCGCAAAATCGACGCGGCGAAAATGCCGAAAGAGGCAAAAGAGAAAGCGGAAGCAGAGTTGCAGAAGCTGAAAATGATGTCTCCGATGTCGGCAGAAGCGACCGTAGTGCGTGGTTATATCGACTGGATGGTACAGGTACCGTGGAATGCGCGTAGCAAGGTCAAAAAAGACCTGCGTCAGGCGCAGGAAATCCTTGATACCGACCATTATGGTCTGGAGCGCGTGAAAGATCGCATCCTTGAGTATCTTGCGGTTCAAAGCCGTGTCAACAAAATCAAGGGACCGATCCTCTGCCTGGTAGGGCCGCCGGGGGTAGGTAAAACGTCCCTGGGGCAGTCCATCGCCAAAGCCACCGGGCGTAAATATGTCCGTATGGCGCTGGGCGGCGTGCGTGACGAAGCGGAAATCCGTGGTCACCGCCGTACTTACATCGGTTCTATGCCGGGTAAACTGATCCAGAAAATGGCGAAAGTGGGCGTGAAAAACCCGCTGTTCCTGCTCGATGAGATCGACAAAATGTCTTCTGACATGCGTGGCGATCCGGCCTCCGCACTGCTTGAAGTGCTGGATCCAGAGCAGAACGTAGCGTTCAGCGACCACTACCTGGAAGTGGATTACGACCTTAGCGACGTGATGTTTGTCGCGACGTCGAACTCCATGAACATTCCGGCACCGCTGCTGGATCGTATGGAAGTGATTCGCCTCTCCGGTTATACCGAAGATGAAAAACTGAACATCGCCAAACGTCACCTGCTGCCGAAGCAGATTGAACGTAATGCACTGAAAAAAGGTGAGCTGACCGTCGACGATAGCGCCATTATCGGCATTATTCGTTACTACACCCGTGAGGCGGGCGTGCGTGGTCTGGAGCGTGAAATCTCCAAACTGTGTCGCAAAGCGGTTAAGCAGTTACTGCTCGATAAGTCATTAAAACATATCGAAATTAACGGCGATAACCTGCATGACTATCTCGGTGTTCAGCGCTTCGACTATGGTCGCGCGGATAACGAAAACCGTGTCGGTCAGGTAACCGGTCTGGCGTGGACGGAAGTGGGCGGTGACTTGCTGACCATTGAAACCGCGTGCGTTCCGGGGAAAGGCAAACTGACCTATACCGGTTCGCTCGGTGAAGTGATGCAGGAGTCCATTCAGGCGGCGTTAACGGTGGTTCGTGCGCGTGCGGAAAAACTGGGGATCAACCCTGATTTTTACGAAAAACGTGACATCCACGTCCACGTACCGGAAGGTGCGACGCCGAAAGATGGTCCGAGTGCCGGTATTGCTATGTGTACCGCGCTGGTTTCTTGCCTGACCGGTAACCCGGTTCGTGCCGATGTGGCAATGACCGGTGAGATCACTCTGCGTGGTCAGGTACTGCCGATCGGTGGTTTGAAAGAAAAACTACTGGCAGCGCATCGCGGCGGGATTAAAACAGTGCTAATTCCGTTCGAAAATAAACGCGATCTGGAAGAGATTCCTGACAACGTAATTGCCGATCTGGACATTCATCCTGTGAAGCGCATTGAGGAAGTTCTCACTCTGGCGCTGCAAAATGAACCGTCTGGCATGCAGGTTGTGACTGCAAAATAGTGACCTCGCGCAAAATGCACTAATAAAAACAGGGCTGGCAGGCTAATTCGGACTTGCCAGCCTTTTTTTGTCTCGCTAAGTTAGATGGCGGATTGGGCTTGCCCTTATTAAGGGGTGTTGTAAGGGGATGGCTGGCCTGATATAACTGCTGCGCGTTCGTACCTTGAAGGATTCAAGTGCGATATAAATTATAAAGAGGAAGAGAAGAGTGAATAAATCTCAATTGATCGACAAGATTGCTGCAGGGGCTGATATCTCTAAAGCTGCGGCTGGCCGTGCGTTAGATGCTATTATTGCTTCCGTAACTGAATCTCTGAAAGAAGGGGATGATGTAGCACTGGTAGGTTTTGGTACTTTTGCCGTTAAAGAGCGTGCTGCCCGTACTGGCCGCAACCCGCAGACCGGTAAAGAGATCACCATCGCTGCTGCTAAAGTACCGAGCTTCCGTGCAGGTAAAGCACTGAAAGACGCGGTAAACTAAGCGTTGTCCCCAGTGGGGATGTGACGAAGTTCAAGGGCGCATCTACTGATGTGCCTTTTTTATTTGTATTCGGTGACTTTCTGCGTCTTGTGGGCTGACAATTGCCCCCGTTTCTTGTCACAATATGCCTTTGCGCGCATCGATACGTTGCGTGAGGTACACAGTCATCTACAGCGGAGTGTTGTTACACCATGATGGACAGCTTACGCACGGCTGCAAACAGTCTCGTGCTCAAGATTATTTTCGGTATCATTATCGTGTCGTTCATATTGACCGGCGTGAGTGGTTACCTGATTGGCGGAGGCAATAACTACGCCGCAAAAGTGAATGACCAGGAAATCAGTCGTGGGCAATTCGAGAACGCCTTCAACAGCGAGCGTAATCGCATGCAGCAACAGCTGGGCGATCAATACTCCGAGCTGGCAGCGAACGAAGGCTATATGAAAACCCTGCGTCAACAGGTGCTGAATCGTCTGATCGACGAGGCGCTGCTGGATCAGTACGCTCGTGAGCTGAAACTGGGTATCAGCGATGAGCAGGTTAAACAGGCGATTTTCGCGACCCCAGCCTTCCAGGTTGACGGCAAATTTGATAACAGCCGCTATAACGGTATCCTCAACCAGATGGGGATGACCGCCGATCAGTACGCCCAGGCGCTGCGTAACCAGCTCACAACCCAACAGCTGATTAACGGCGTTGCCGGTACCGATTTTATGCTGAAAGGTGAAACCGACGAGCTGGCGGCACTGGTAGCTCAACAACGCGTGGTGCGTGAAGCGACTATCGATGTTAACGCGCTGGCGGCGAAGCAGCCTGTGACCGAACAGGAAATTGCCAGCTACTACGAACAAAACAAAAACAATTTCATGACGCCGGAACAATTCCGCGTGAGTTACATCAAGCTGGATGCCGCGACGATGCAGCAACCGGTTAGCGATGCGGATATCCAGAGCTACTACGATCAGCATCAGGATCAATTCACCCAGCCGCAGCGTACCCGTTACAGCATCATCCAGACCAAAACTGAAGATGAAGCGAAAGCGGTACTTGATGAGCTGAATAAGGGCGGTGATTTTGCTGCATTAGCCAAAGAAAAATCTGCCGATATTATCTCTGCCCGCAACGGCGGTGATATGGGTTGGTTAGAAGATGCCACTATCCCGGACGAACTGAAAAATGCTGGTCTGAAAGAAAAAGGCCAACTGTCTGGTGTTATCAAATCTTCGGTCGGTTTCCTGATTGTGCGTCTGGACGACATTCAGCCAGCGAAAGTGAAATCGTTAGACGAAGTACGTGACGACATTGCGGCGAAAGTGAAACACGAAAAAGCCCTCGATGCGTACTACGCGCTGCAGCAGAAAGTGAGCGATGCGGCAAGCAACGACACCGAGTCTCTGGCCGGTGCAGAGCAAGCTGCCGGCGTTAAAGCCACTCAGACGGGTTGGTTCAGCAAAGATAACCTGCCGGAAGAGTTGAACTTCAAGCCAGTTGCCGACGCTATCTTCAACGGCGGTCTGGTAGGTGAAAACGGCGCGCCGGGCATCAACTCTGACATCATCACCGTAGACGGCGACCGCGCATTCGTGCTGCGCATCAGCGAGCACAAACCGGAAGCGGTGAAACCGTTGGCAGATGTTCAGGAACAAGTTAAGGCACTGGTTCAGCACAACAAAGCTGAACAACAGGCGAAAGTGGATGCTGAGAAACTGCTGGTTGATTTGAAAGCAGGCAAAGGTGCGGAAGCTATGCAGGCTGCCGGTCTGAAATTTGGCGAGCCGAAAACCTTAAGTCGTTCCGGTCGTGACCCGATTAGCCAGGCTGCGTTTGCACTGCCGCTGCCAGCGAAAGACAAACCGAGCTACGGTATGGCGACCGATATGCAAGGTAATGTAGTTCTGCTGGCGCTGGATGAAGTGAAGCAAGGTTCAATGCCGGAAGATCAGAAAAAAGCGATGGTGCAGGGTATCACCCAGAACAACGCACAAATCGTCTTTGAAGCTCTGATGAGTAACCTGCGTAAAGAGGCGAAAATCAAAATTGGCGATGCGCTGGAACAGCAATAATCCTGAAGCCGCCTCGCAAAAAAATGCTTTGCAGCTGTAACAAGAAAAGGTCGCTTTCGCGGCCTTTTCCATTTCTGAACATTGCCATTTGTTTACTGTTTTCACTGCCGTTAAGGTGATTCCACTGTTAACAAACAAGGAGAAAACAGTATGAAACACGGAATTAAAGCACTGCTCATTACCCTGTCCCTGGCCTGTGCCGGAATGTCTCATAGTGCTCTGGCGGCAGCTCCTGCGGCAAAACCGACAACGGTAGAAACCAAAGCGGAAGCTCCTGCAGCACAAAGTAAAGCAGCAGTTCCGGCGAAAGCCAGTGACGAAGAAGGCACCCGGGTCAGCATTAATAATGCCAGCGCGGAAGAGTTAGCCCGCGCGATGAATGGCGTTGGCCTGAAGAAAGCGCAGGCGATTGTCAGTTATCGCGAAGAGTACGGTCCGTTTAAAACGGTGGAGGATCTCAAGCAGGTGCCGGGGATGGGCAATTCGCTGGTGGAACGTAATCTGGCGGTATTAACCCTGTAATTAATTTGCATAGTGGCAATTTTTTGCCAGACTGAAGAGGTCATACCAGTTATGACCTCTGTACTTATAACAGTTCTTATAACAACAACGTAAGGTTATTGCGCTATGCAAACACAAATCAAAGTTCGTGGATATCATCTCGACGTTTACCAGCACGTAAACAACGCCCGCTACCTTGAATTTCTCGAAGAAGCCCGCTGGCATGGGTTGGAAAATAGCGACAGTTTTCACTGGATGACGGCCCATAACATCGCTTTCGTCGTGGTCAATATCAATATTAACTATCGCCGCCCGGCGGTATTAAGCGACCTGTTAACCATTACCAGTCAGTTGCAGCAATTAAACGGTAAAAGTGGCATCTTAAGCCAGGTCATTACACTGGAGCCGGAAGGACAGGTGGTAGCGGATGCGCTTATTACGTTTGTTTGTATTGATCTTAAAACGCAGAAAGCATTAGCTCTGGAAGGGGAATTGCGCGAAAAGCTGGAGCAGATGGTTAAGTAAACGTTTTGTGGTGCCGGATGCTCAAGCCGCATCCGGCGACACCCGGAATAATTACTTCAACCCGGTTTTCTGCTTCATCGCTGCCATCACCGTCGGTTTATCGGCCAGATAATGATTCAAACCGTTGGCACGTAAATTACACGCCGCACAATGACCGCAACCGTCGCCTTTAATGCCGTTATAACAGGTCAGCGTTTCGTTACGGACTAAATCCAGCTTGCCGTAATAATCTGCCAGCGCCCAGGTTTCCGCTTTATCAATCCACATCAGCGGCGTTTCAAAACGAATATCTTTCGCCATGCCCAAACTGACGGCATGGTTTAGTGCTTTCACAAACTCATCGCGGCAATCCGGGTAGCCGGAGAAATCCGTTTCGCAGACGCCGGTAATTACGGCTTCTGCTTTTACCTGATACGCATATATTGCCGCCAGTGTCAGGAACAAAATATTACGCCCTGGGACAAACGTATTCGGGATACCATCGGCTTCAGGTTCATAATCAGGCACCGGAATGCTGTCACGCGTCAGGCTGCTGACCGCCAGCTCGTTGAGCAGCGTTACATCAAGCACCTTATGCGCGCGTGCCCCCAGTTTCAGCGCCAGTTCGCGTGCCACGTCGATTTCTGCGCGATGGCGTTGACCGTAATCGAACGTCACGCAATGGACTTCATCATATTGTTGTAATGCCTGCACCAGACAGGTGGTGGAATCCTGGCCTCCACTGAACACAACGACAGCACGTTTCATAGATAATCCTGCTTGAACAATAAAAGCGTTATGGTAACGCCTGCGATTAACCCGGACCAGCTATTCATTGCGACGGCGCGGGAAGCCAGGCTTCGGTAAATTCAAACCAGCCGCGCGGTGTCAGTCGCACACCGTTCACGCCGGGAGGGGCGCTAATGCGATAGTGATAGTTGAACAGCGGCGTCAGCGTCGCATCTGCCATTAACTGGCTAAAAACCGCTTTCAGGGCATTAAATCGGTTTTCCTCATCAGGCATTACTTGCACCGCGTCCAGTGTCGATTGCAAATGTGCATATGCTGGAGCGTCGAAAACATGTGGCCACAGTGGATCGCAACGCAGCCATTGCTCCAGGGTATATTCCGGTGCTTCGCCAATTAATCTGTCGCCCATCATGAGGTCTGCGTGTGCCAGTAGGGTCGTATCGTCCCAGTTTTTTGCGTTATGAAAAATAATTGTAAGTTCACAACCTTCCGCTGCCAGTGTCGCCTGTAGGCGTTCTGCCATGGTATGAAGTTCTATCGGTAGGTGATAAACCAGCGTCAAGGTTTTCGGTAGTTTAACTTCATCCGGTACCTGCCATTGTGGAATAGTCCAGCCTGGCAGTAATGCATGACTGGCGGTGATCAGGTTTTCTCCGACTTCTAACGTTTGTAATAAACCGGATTGATGAATAATGGAGATCACTTTTCGCGCCTGCCAGAGGGAGAGTCGGGGACTTTTGCGCAACGTTAAATAGCAAAAACCTAAACTGATGCCACTACTGACCTGGCTGACCCGTTGCAGCTCCTCCGGTTTGCCGATGGTGATTTGCACGGGATGCCGACAACTGGTTCCCAAATTTTTTTCGAAAAGTGGCGGAGTTATCCAGTACTCAACCGCTTTAAGCAGCGGATGACGTAAATGGTAATAATCATGGCTCTCCAGGCGCACCAGTTCCGCTGTGAATTGTGTTAAGCGAAAAGGACCTGTGCCGATCAGTGGGAATTGCGGATGCGCCAGATGGCTGCAATAGCTCGCCAGCCGGTGCGCAAGCCAGTAATCGGGGCGATGTAAAAAGAAGGTCAGACACTGCGGATGGGTGACTTCAATACGCTTCACGCTAATAAATAATTGATCCAGTGCTGGCAGTTGTAACAGCATCAATAATCGCTGGTGTAAGTGTGAGGCTTTTACTGTATCGCCGTTATGCCAGTGTAGGGTTGAACGAAGATAAAAGTCCCAGCGTAACCCGTCAGCAGAGGTTTCCCAGTGATGCGCTAAATCGCCAATCGGGCGCTGGGTATTATTATCGAAGCGGGTCAGGCCGGAAAATATCTGTCCGGCGAGATGCTGCTCGGCACGGCCGGGCAAAAAGCCCGGTTGTAGCGGTTCGAGCGGGCGATAGTAGGGAATACGTAACGTGGGCGTATCGTTTTGCCATTGTCCGCCCATAAACGGCTGTAACAGAGTGCGCAGCTCACCTGGGGCCAGTTGCGCCAGCTCCAGCACATCTTGCTGCTTTCCGGTTTCCAGTGCCTGTTCCATCATCGCATTGCGTAGCGATTCTGGCGTGACCAGAAAGCGTAGTTGCCCGCGCTTTCCGCGTCCTGACTGCGCCTGCCACTCCAGCCATCCCGCCTCCTGTGCCTGACGCAACAGCGTACGAACATGGCGTTCGCTGCAAAAACAGCGTTCGGCCAGTTCGCTGACGGTGACGGTTTGCGGCTTTCCGGCGGAAGGTTGCCACAGACGTTGATACTGGTTAAGACGGTTGAGCAGTCGCATATAAACCCGGAACAATATTATTTAACTATTCACTATTACTTCCGTATATATCAGGTGATACTCAATCACCATTAACCGTGTCACAGAGTGGAGAAAGAAATGGCTCGTCTGGCAGCATTTGATATGGATGGCACTTTATTGATGCCTGACCATCATTTAGGTGAGAAAACCCTCTCTACTTTGGCGCGGCTGCGTGAACGCGACATTACCCTCACTTTTGCCACGGGGCGTCATGCGCTGGAGATGCAGCATATTCTCGGGGCGCTATCGCTGGATGCATATTTGATTACTGGCAACGGAACGCGCGTACATTCTCTGGAAGGTGAACTTTTACATCGTGATGATTTACCTGCGGATGTCGCGGAGCTGGTGCTGTATCAGCAATGGGATACCCGAGCAAGCATGCATATCTTCAATGACGATGGTTGGTTTACCGGGAAAGAGATCCCTGCGTTGTTGCAGGCATTTGTCTATAGCGGTTTTCGTTATCAGATAATCGATGTCAAAAAAATGCCACTCGGCAGCGTCACCAAGATCTGCTTCTGTGGCGATCACGACGATCTTACACGCTTGCAGATCCAGCTATACGAAGCATTAGGTGAGCGTGCACATTTATGTTTTTCCGCCACGGATTGCCTCGAAGTGCTGCCGGTGGGCTGCAATAAAGGCGCTGCATTGACGGTGCTGACCCAACATTTAGGTTTATCGTTACGCGATTGCATGGCCTTTGGTGATGCGATGAACGATCGCGAAATGTTAGGCAGTGTCGGTAGCGGATTTATTATGGGCAATGCGATGCCGCAACTGCGCGCGGAGCTCCCGCATTTACCGGTGATTGGACATTGCCGAAATCAGGCTGTCTCTCACTATTTGACGCACTGGCTGGACTATCCACATCTACCTTATTCCCCCGAATAACGAGATCCCTTCCAGCACCGGGCAATTGCCCGGTTTTTTTTGCGTTGAATTTGTCATTTTGTGCCGTGGTGTTTAAACCGCACAGAATAAATTGTCGCGATTTCACCTTTAAAATAGAATTAAAAGAGAAAAAAATTCTCTGTGGAAGGGCTATGTTAGATAAAATTGACCGTAAGCTGCTGGCCTTACTACAGCAGGATTGCACCCTCTCTTTGCAGGCACTGGCTGAAGCCGTTAATCTGACAACCACCCCGTGCTGGAAGCGTCTGAAACGGCTGGAGGACGACGGTATTCTTATCGGCAAAGTCGCCCTGCTGGATC
Source organism: Escherichia sp. WS338 (assembly GCF_046486405.1). NCBI lineage: Bacteria > Pseudomonadati > Pseudomonadota > Gammaproteobacteria > Enterobacterales > Enterobacteriaceae > Escherichia > Escherichia sp. WS338. The sequence continues at coordinate 79,219 of NZ_JBJQLL010000003.1, forward strand.
CGGAAAAAATAGGCCTCGGCCTGACCGCCTTTGTGCTGATAAAAACGCAACATCACAGCAGCGAATGGTATTGCCGCTTTGTCACGGTGGTTACCGAAATGCCAGAAGTGCTGGGGTTCTGGCGCATGGCCGGTGAATACGATTATCTGATGCGCGTCCAGGTTGCCGACATGAAACGCTACGACGAGTTTTATAAGCGTCTGGTAAACAGCGTGCCGGGGCTGTCGGACGTCACTTCCAGCTTCGCGATGGAACAGATTAAATACACCACTTCTTTACCCATCGAATAAATATCCAGAATCAGGTCAGGACACAACGCGTGCGATTATTTGCTCAATTAAGCTGGTATTTCCGTCGGGAATGGCGTCGCTATCTCGGGGCTGTCGCCTTGCTTGTCATTATCGCGATGCTGCAACTGGTTCCGCCAAAAGTGGTTGGTATTGTTGTTGATGGCGTGACAGAACAACACTTTACTACCGGGCAGATCCTGATGTGGATCGCCACCATGGTGCTGATTGCCGTTGTGGTTTATCTCCTGCGTTACGTCTGGCGCGTATTGCTGTTTGGTGCGTCTTATCAACTGGCTGTTGAACTGCGTGAAGATTATTACCGTCAGCTAAGCCGGCAGCATCCTGAGTTTTACCTGCGTCATCGCACGGGTGACCTCATGGCTCGTGCGACCAATGACGTCGATCGCGTCGTGTTTGCCGCCGGAGAAGGGGTGCTGACGCTGGTGGATTCACTGGTAATGGGCTGCGCTGTGTTGATTATGATGTCTACGCAAATTAGCTGGCAGTTGACCTTATTTGCCCTGTTGCCGATGCCAGTGATGGCGATCATGATTAAGCGCAACGGCGATGCCTTGCATGAACGCTTTAAGCTGGCGCAGGCGGCGTTTTCCAGTCTTAATGACCGCACCCAGGAAAGCCTCACCAGTATCCGCATGATCAAAGCTTTTGGTCTGGAAGATCGCCAGTCGGCGTTATTTGCCGAGGATGCCGAAGATACCGGCAAAAAAAACATGCGGGTGGCGCGTATTGATGCTCGTTTCGACCCGACCATCTATATCGCGATTGGTATGGCGAACTTGCTGGCGATTGGCGGCGGTAGTTGGATGGTGGTGCAGGGCAGTTTAACGCTGGGCCAGCTCACCAGTTTTATGATGTATTTAGGTCTGATGATTTGGCCAATGCTGGCGCTGGCATGGATGTTTAACATAGTGGAACGTGGTAGTGCTGCGTACAGCCGCATTCGCGCGATGCTGGCGGAAGCGCCGGTGGTGAACGATGGTAGCGAACCCGTGCCGGAAGGTCGTGGCGAACTGGATGTAAATATTCGCCAGTTCACGTATCCGCAGACTGACCATCCTGCGCTGGAAAACGTCAATTTCGCCCTGAAACCCGGTCAGATGGTAGGTATTTGCGGGCCGACTGGTTCCGGCAAAAGTACCCTGTTGTCGCTCATTCAGCGTCATTTCGACGTCAGCGAGGGGGATATCCGCTTTCATGATATTCCTCTGACGAAGTTACAACTCGATAGCTGGCGTAGCCGCCTGGCGGTAGTTAGCCAGACACCGTTCCTTTTTTCCGACACCGTAGCGAACAACATCGCGTTGGGTTGCCCGAATGCCACCCAGCAAGAGATTGAGCATGTCGCGCGGTTAGCCAGCGTGCATGACGATATTTTGCGTTTACCGCAAGGTTACAATACAGAAGTGGGCGAGCGCGGCGTGATGCTTTCCGGTGGGCAAAAACAGCGTATCTCCATTGCTCGTGCGTTATTAGTCAACGCGGAAATCCTCATCCTTGATGATGCGCTTTCGGCAGTAGACGGACGCACAGAGCACCAGATCCTGCATAACCTGCGTCAGTGGGGGCAGGGAAGAACGGTAATCATCAGCGCCCATCGCCTTTCTGCACTGACGGAAGCCAGTGAAATTATTGTGATGCAGCACGGACATATCGCTCAGCGTGGCAATCATGATGAGCTGGCGCAACAAAGCGGCTGGTATCGCGATATGTATCGCTATCAACAACTGGAGGCGGCGCTCGACGACGCTCCGGAAATTCGCGAGGAGGCCATCGATGCGTAGTTTTAGCCAACTGTGGCCGACTCTCAAGCGTCTGTTAGCGTACGGTTCGCCGTGGCGTAAACCGCTGGGGATTGCGGTCATAATGATGTGGGTTGCGGCAGCGGCAGAAGTCAGTGGGCCGCTGCTTATCAGCTATTTTATCGACAATATGGTAGCGAAAAATAACCTGCCGTTGAAAGTGGTTGCAGGGCTGGCTGCGGCGTATGTTGGGCTGCAACTGTTTGCCGCCGGGCTACATTACGCGCAGTCGCTGCTGTTTAATCGGGCGGCAGTAGGCGTAGTGCAACAGTTGCGTACCGACGTGATGGATGCTGCGTTACGCCAGCCATTAAGCGAGTTTGATACCCAACCCGTCGGGCAGGTGATTTCCCGCGTCACTAATGACACTGAAGTGATCCGCGACCTCTACGTTACCGTAGTGGCAACTGTCCTGCGTAGCGCCGCACTGGTGGGCGCGATGCTGGTGGCGATGTTCAGCCTCGACTGGCGAATGGCGCTGGTGGCGATAATGATTTTCCCGGTGGTGCTGGTGGTAATGGTGATATATCAGCGTTACAGCACGCCGATTGTCCGTCGTGTGCGCGCTTATCTGGCAGATATCAACGACGGCTTTAACGAAATTATCAATGGCATGAGCGTTATCCAGCAGTTCCGTCAGCAGGCGCGATTTGGCGAACGTATGGGTGAGGCCAGTCGTTCACACTATATGGCGAGGATGCAAACCCTGCGCCTCGACGGTTTTCTGCTGCGTCCGCTGCTGAGTCTGTTTTCATCGCTCATTCTTTGTGGCTTGTTGATGCTGTTTGGCTTCTCCGCCAGCGGCACCATTGAAGTGGGCGTGTTGTATGCGTTCATCAGTTATTTGGGGCGACTTAACGAACCCTTAATCGAACTGACCACGCAGCAGGCGATGCTGCAACAGGCTGTTGTTGCTGGTGAGCGCGTTTTTGAGCTGATGGACGGACCGCGCCAGCAATATGGCAATGATGATCGCCCGTTGCAGAGCGGCACCATCGACGTCGATAACGTGTCATTTGCTTATCGCGATGACAATCTGGTGCTAAAGAACATTAATCTCTCTGTGCCTTCGCGCAACTTTGTGGCGCTGGTCGGGCATACCGGCAGTGGCAAAAGCACCCTCGCCAGTTTATTGATGGGCTATTACCCGCTAACGGAAGGTGAGATTCGCCTTGATGGTCGTCCATTAAGTACGCTAAGTCACAGCGCGCTGCGCCAGGGCGTGGCAATGGTGCAGCAAGATCCGGTGGTGCTGGCGGATACCTTCCTCGCCAACGTGACGCTGGGACGTGATATCTCTGAAGAACGCGTCTGGCAGGCGCTGGAAATCGTGCAGCTGGCGGAGCTGGCGCGTAGCATGAGTGATGGTATTTACACGCCGCTTGGCGAGCAGGGGAATAATCTCTCAGTCGGGCAAAAGCAACTGCTGGCACTGGCGCGCGTGCTGGTGGAGACGCCGCAAATCCTGATCCTTGATGAGGCAACCGCCAGCATTGACTCCGGGACTGAACAGGCGATTCAACATGCTCTGGCGGCGGTGCGTGAACATACTACGCTTGTGGTGATTGCTCACCGCTTATCGACTATTGTTGATGCCAACACCATTCTGGTGCTTCATCGTGGGCAAGCCGTGGAGCAGGGCACTCACCAGCAACTGCTGGCGGCCCAGGGACGATACTGGCAGATGTATCAACTGCAACTTGCGGGCGAAGAGCTGGCAGCCAGCGTGCGTGAAGAGGAATCATTGAGCGCCTGAATAGCGCAATATTTCATCGTTGGTGCAAAAATGTAACGCACTGTGCACTGTCATAGTGCGTTTTCATTTTCAATCTTCTTAACTTCCTGCTCTCTTTCTCGTTTTTCATTTTTGGCACACCGCTTGCAATACCTTCTTCGTGTAGCAGAACCATTACCGAATTCTGACCGGAGGGGATCTATGAAGCTGGTGACCGTGATTATCAAACCATTCAAACTTGAAGACGTTCGTGAAGCGTTATCTTCCATTGGTATTCAGGGCCTGACCGTCACCGAAGTGAAAGGTTTCGGGCGTCAGAAAGGACATGCCGAGCTGTACCGGGGGGCGGAATACAGCGTCAATTTCCTGCCAAAAGTAAAAATTGATGTGGCGATTGCTGATGACCAACTCGATGAAGTGATCGATATCGTCAGTAAGGCGGCTTACACCGGAAAAATTGGCGACGGCAAAATCTTCGTCGCTGAATTGCAACGCGTCATTCGTATTCGTACCGGCGAAGCCGACGAAGCGGCGCTGTAATCTCTGGCACACAGCAACAGGAACGAAAAATGAAGATAGCGACGATAAAAACTGGGCTTGCTTCACTGGCGATGCTGCCGGGACTGGTAATGGCTGCACCTGCGGTGGCCGATAAAGCCGACAATGCGTTTATGATGATTTGTACTGCGCTGGTGCTGTTTATGACTATTCCGGGGATTGCCCTGTTTTACGGTGGGTTGATTCGCGGCAAAAACGTGCTGTCGATGCTGACGCAGGTGACGGTGACGTTTGCACTGGTCTGTATTCTCTGGGTGGTTTACGGTTACTCGCTGGCGTTTGGTGAGGGAAACAACTTCTTCGGCAACATTAACGGGTTGATGCTGAAAAACATCGAACTGACGGCGGTGATGGGCAGCATTTATCAGTATATCCACGTAGCGTTTCAGGGATCGTTTGCCTGCATTACCGTAGGCTTGATAGTTGGAGCACTGGCGGAACGAATCCGCTTCTCAGCTGTGTTGATTTTCGTGGTGGTATGGCTGACGCTCTCCTACATTCCGATTGCGCATATGGTCTGGGGCGGCGGTTTGCTGGCTTCTCACGGTGCACTGGATTTCGCGGGTGGCACGGTGGTGCACATTAACGCCGCAATCGCCGGTCTGGTGGGCGCGTATCTGATAGGCAAACGCGTGGGCTTCGGCAAAGAGGCGTTTAAACCGCACAACCTGCCGATGGTCTTCACCGGGACTGCCATTCTCTATATCGGTTGGTTTGGCTTTAACGCCGGGTCAGCGGGCACGGCGAATGAAATCGCAGCACTGGCATTTGTGAATACTGTGGTCGCAACGGCGGCGGCAATTCTTGGCTGGATCTTCGGTGAATGGGCGCTGCGTGGTAAGCCTTCACTGCTGGGAGCGTGTTCAGGCGCGATTGCCGGTCTGGTCGGCGTGACGCCAGCGTGTGGCTACATTGGTGTTGGCGGCGCGTTGATTATCGGCGTGGTAGCTGGTCTGGCGGGCTTGTGGGGCGTTACCATGCTCAAACGCTTGTTGCGGGTGGATGATCCCTGCGATGTCTTCGGTGTGCACGGCGTTTGTGGCATTGTCGGCTGTATCATGACCGGGATTTTTGCTGCCAGCTCGCTGGGCGGCGTGGGCTTCGCTGAAGGTGTGACGATGGGCCATCAGTTGCTGGTACAGCTGGAAAGCATCGCCATTACGATCGTCTGGTCCGGTGTGGTGGCATTTATTGGCTACAAACTGGCGGATCTGACGGTTGGTCTGCGTGTGCCGGAAGAACAAGAGCGAGAAGGGCTGGACGTCAACAGCCACGGCGAGAATGCCTATAACGCGTAACAAGCACTGCAAAAAACAGCCGGACGGTTTTCACCTCCGGCTATTTTTTTAATTATGATTACGCATTACCCCTTCCTGAACGGTCGAGGCAACCAGCACGCCGTCCTGAGTATAAAACTCACCGCGCACAAAGCCGCGTGCGCTGGACGCCGAGGTGCTCTCCACGCTATACAGCAGCCATTCATTCAAATTAAACGGGCGATGGAACCACATGGAATGGTCGATGGTCGCTATCTGAATTCCCGGTTCGAGAAAACCGATGCCGTGCGGCTGTAGAGCTACCGGCAGGAAGTTAAGATCAGAAGCGTAACCGAGCAGATACTGATGAACGCGCAGATCATCCGGCACGCTACCATTTGCGCGGATCCACACCTGACGATGCGGTTCTGCGACGTGACCTTTCAATGGGTTATGAAATTCCACCGGACGGACTTCCAGCGGACGATCGCAGATGAATTTATCTTTCAGCACTGGCGGCAGCAGGTGCGCCAGCGATTGGGCGATTTGTGTTTCCGAAGGCAGGCCATCAGGCGCTGGCGCGGACGGCATTGTTTTTTGATGTTCGAAACCCGCTTCTGGTGCCTGGAAAGAGGCCGTCATATAAAAAATCGGTTTGCCGTTTTGAATAGCAGCAACCCGGCGGGCGCTGAAGCTGTTACCGTCACGCAGCGTTTCGACATCATAAATAATCGGCTTCTTACTATCGCCTGGGCGAAGAAAGTAGCTGTGAAACGAATGTACCAGCCGCTCTTCAGGGACGGTCTCTTTTGCAGCATACAAGGCCTGACCCACGACCTGGCCGCCAAACACCTGGCGTAAACCTAAATCTTCACTCTGGCCGCGAAAGAGTCCTTCCTCAATTTTTTCCAGATTTAACAATGTCAGTAAATTTTTTAGCGCCTGACTCATATAACTCTCCAGTAACAAAGCTGCCGCAGCAAGCCAAAGTGAGTTGAGTATAACGCAAATTTGCCACTGGTCCGATGGGTGCAATGGTCTGAATTACGGGCTAATTACAGGCAGAAATGCGTGATGTGTGCCACACTTGTTGACGTTACTATTTTGTTAACCACTCTTCCGGCGAGGAAAGTTAGCCCGCTGGTGCATTGATAATAAGGAGAAGTGAATGAAACTCGTGCACATGGCCAGTGGTTTAGCGGTTGCGATTGCGTTGGCGGCTTGCGCAGATAAAAGCGCGGATATTCAGACGCCAGCACCGGCTGCAAATACGTCTATTTCAGCAACACAACAACCTGCTATCCAGCAACCGAATGTCTCCGGTACCGTCTGGATCCGTCAGAAAGTCGCACTGCCGCCTGATGCTGTGCTGACCGTGACACTTTCTGACGCGTCGTTAGCCGATGCGCCGTCAAAAGTGCTGGCGCAGAAAGCGGTGCGTACCGAAGGTAAACAGTCACCATTCAACTTTGTTCTGCCATTTAACCCGGCAGATGTTCAGCCGAACGCGCGTATTCTATTGAGTGCGGCGATTACCGTGAATGACAAACTGGTATTTATTACCGATACCGTTCAGCCGGTGATCAACCAGGGCGGAACTAAAGCCGACCTGACATTGGTGCCGGTGCAGCAAACCGCCGTGCCGGTTCAGGCCAGCGGTGGCGCAACGGCTACCGTACCTTCGACTTCACCAACTCAGGTGAATCCGTCTTCGGCAGTTCCAGCTCCTACGCAATATTAAGCGCAGTTAACCCTCTCCGCCCGGAGAGGGTTAGTAGTTCCAGCGATAACGCTGCAAGTCGATTTGCCCGCTTCCCGATACCATCACACCTTCTGCCAGTAATGCCTGTCGTTGACGCTGTAAATCCGGTCCGGTTAGCGAAATTGTGCCGTGGCGATTAACCACCCGGTGCCAGGGCAAGGTGCTGCCTTCAGGGAGACGCTTTAACACACCGCCCACCTGGCGCGCGGCGCGCGGCGATCCCGCCAGTTTCGCCACATCACCGTAAGTGGTGACATAGCCTTCGGGAATAGCGGCGACGATTTGCCAGACGCGTTGGGGAAATGAATCTTCTTTTTCCATCTTTTCTTCCTGAGGTAATTTTTCAGCATAATCTGGAAAAACGCCCGAGTGAAGCCGCATTGCGCAAGAAACCAGCATCTGGCACGCAATGGGTTGCAATTAGCCGGGGCAGCAGTGATAATGCGCCTGCGCGTTGGTTCTCAACGCTCTCAATGGGGGCTCTGTTGGTTCTCCCGCAACGCTACTCTGTTTACCAGGTCAGGTCCGGAAGGAAGCAGCCAAGGCAGATGACGCGTGTGCCGGGATGTAGCTGGCAGGGCCCCCACCCATTTCTGCCTCCCACCGTTTCGTCAAAAAATCCCAACATGGCTAAACTTTAACCACAACTGACGTCGCAAGAATTGTCTGGCTGCGCAGTACGCTTCGGAGGTATGTCTGATGAAGTATGTTGATGGTTTTGTTGTTGCCGTTCCTGCCGATAAAAAGGATGCCTATCGGGAAATGGCCGCTAAGGCCGCGCCATTATTTAAAGAGTTCGGTGCGCTTCGTATTGTCGAATGCTGGGCCAGCGATGTACCGGATGGTAAAGTGACCGATTTTCGTATGGCGGTGAAAGCGGAAGAGAATGAAGAGGTTGTCTTTAGCTGGATTGAATACCCTTCAAAAGAGGTCCGCGACGCTGCTAATCAAAAGATGATGTCGGACCCACGGATGAAAGAGTTCGGCGAGTCCATGCCGTTTGACGGCAAGCGAATGATCTATGGTGGATTCGAATCAATCATCGACGAGTAGGTAGCGTGACGGGCTGTGCGGCGTGCCGTCAGCCCTAAAATTCACAAATGTTGCTCGGCCCAGCGTAAGAAATCCTCTTTCGGTAATGCCTTGCTGTAGAGCCAGCCCTGACCGTAGTGCACGCCATGCTGGCGTAACCACTCTTCTTGTTTACTGGTTTCGATTCCCTCCGCTACCATTTTCAGTTTCAGTGTTTTTGCCATTTCGATGATATGCGGCGTGACATTTTTATATTCCAGCGCATCAACGAAAGATTTATCGATCTTCAGAATGTCGACATCCAGATCCTGTAAATAACTTAAACTTGAATACCCCGTACCAAAATCATCGAGATAAATTTCATGGCCCGCCTCCCGGTAGCGAGAAATTATCGGGGCGCTGGTTTTCGGATCGGCAAACTCGCGTTCAGTGAGTTCAAGCGCGATCTGTCTGGGATTAACCTGATAGTGATTGATCATTTCACGCAGCAATTGCGGGATTTTTTCCGAGGTGAGCACGGTGGATTCAAGATTGATCGAAATATGCTGCTGCGGATGCTGACGCAGCCAGTCGCCCATATCTTCGAAGACGCTTCTTATGATCAGTAGCGTCAACGGCTCAGAAAGGCCCGTTTGCTGTGCCAGCGGAATAAAACTATCTGGTGACAACCAACTACCGTCTGTCTGCGGCCAGCGCGCCAGTGCCTCAGCACCGACAATTTTGCCATTGGCTAAGGAGACAATCGGCTGATAGTGCACGCAAATATCACGATTTTCGATAGCATCCTGCAGCCGATGATGCGGTGACTGGATACGGCGCAAAATACGCAGCACAAACATCGCTGCCAGCAGGCCAATCACCAACCCGAGCGGTAACCAAATAAAGACTTGCCGATGCCAGCCTTTCTGCAACATTTTCGTTGAAGACCAGGTGATGATCGAAATATTCATTTCCGGGAAGGGCAGGATATCGTAAATGATTCCATTATTTTCGATATGCTCACCGGGTGTTTTTTGTAGTCTGGTAATAATTCCCTGAGCAATTTCATCGCTGCTGGTTATCACAACGTTATGGGCATTGCCAATAATGGCGGCATCAATTTGCCATGAGCTATAGGGAATGACATCAATAAAGGAAGCGGGGTCGATCATGACGACATAATGTGCCGTTCCCATGGCAACCATGTAACGGATAATGCCTAAATCGTTATGCGATGTTAACCAGACACGATAACCATCTTTCGAAATTTTACCTGGCTCGGGGAAGGTATCGGGCGGGCTTTCATGCTCCAGAGACGAACACTGGGGAACGTTGTTATCGATATAAACCACTTCCTGAATATAGCGATAACTGTAAGATACCCGACGCATTTCCATGAGATGGGCTTCGCTACAGGCAGCGCCTTGCCATCTTTCCAGCTCTTGCAGCGCATCTTTCCCTTGTGTCGCCACCTTATTGGCCCGAATAGCGACGCGGGAGGAATACGTATTCAGCTCTTCAATAAATGATGTTTCTACCTGCTGATGGGCCAGCCAGATGCTTAAGCCGACAGGCAGCAATACTGAAAGAATCAGTACTCCCGAAATAAGGCCGACCAGATGTCGTGTTCTCACCAGCATATCCTTATTAACACAGTGTAGGGAAAGTATATCTGATTGTGGAAAAAGGCTGGCAGGAGATAAGGAGGTAGAGCCGGGATTTCATGAAGGGATGGGTGGAAACGAACGTTGTCATTTGACCAGGCGCAGAGCTTTACGCCTGGTATGTAACCCTAACTTAAGATGTTGATTCGGCGCGAGCGAGGGTAAAAATATCGTAAAAAGACAGTTCACCTTTACGGACGATCATTTTTTGCAGTTGTTCTTTATGAACATCCGCGACACGCGGAGAGTTCAAGATGGCTTCAACCAGCGCGGCAGGTACAAAGCGCGTGTTGTACCATTCGCCGTTATAGCAAACGCGGAAATCCAGCACGTCGATATCTTCATAGCGGTAGCGTGGGTAGACATCGAAAAAGAAGAAACCATTAAGCAGGATAAATAATACCACCAGCAGCCAGACAGAGCCTGAAAGCGTTTCGGACTGCAACATCACCGCCAGGGTGGCAAAAAAAGCAACGTACATACCGATAAACAGCCCCGGATGTTTACGGATAAAACTGATACTAAAGCGGGGTTTGTTGTCGCGTTTTTCGCGGGTATTCAGAGACTCAATCGTTTCGGTCAGCAGGCGTTGTATTTCGGTCATCGTTTGCCTTCGTGGTATCTGCAACTTTCCAGGGAACACCCTATTTTAACGTGGGAATAGTAGAGGGAAAGTAACAGATTTACCACAATTTTGCATAACAGTTGCGAAAAATCGATTACAATTTTTTAATTATTCTGGCTGGATTACCGCCCACGACAACGTTGTCCGGGACATCTTTTGTGACAACTGCACCTGAGGCTACCACGACGTTATCACCAATGGTCACACCAGGGTTAATGACCGCGCGTCCGCCAATCCAGACGTTATTACCGATGGTGACGGGTTTCCCCAGCTCAGCACCGCTATTACGTGCTACAGGGTCGATGGGATGTGTTGCCGTGTAGATATGAACGCCTGGTGCCAACATACAGTTATCACCGATGCGAATAGGGCAGACATCAAGCATCACGCAATCGAAGTTGGCGAAAAAATTATTGCCGAGAAAAATGTTATAGCCATAATCACAGCGAAACGTTGGCTCAATATAAGCCTCTGTCACCTGACCGAATAAATCAGCGAGAATTTGCTGGCGTAATGTGTGCTCTTCCGCCAGGGAATGATTGTATCGGTGAATAAGCTGACGAGCGCGCAGGCGATCGCGAGATAACGTCTCATCTGCTGAGCGATACAACTCACCAGCAATCATCTTTTCTTTTTCTGTGCTCATTACTGACCTCCGGTTGCTGAAAATGCGGCAACACAGTAAGACGAAAAGTCAGTGAAGAGAACGTTCCCATTACATCTGTGTGATAAAGATCACATAGGGTATGTCTTCATGGCGAAAAAGTATAAAATTCTTAATAAACAGCCGGTTATAGCTCCGAAAGCGAATTATTTATTAGCGAATAAATTTCCATACTGAGGAAGGGATCTTGTCGTACAGTTTATTCATGGTCAATTCGGCGAGGCGGTGATCTGCGGCTGAGTAAAATACCGCCAGTTCATTATCTGATAATTCGTATTTATTTTTCTCGATAACACGCTCCAGCGTGTCAATTGTCTGGCAACGACGTAAACGCATTAAATAATCGGTTTTTGTTAAAGGTTTTTCGGACATACTTCTACCCATGGTTGTAATAATTCTAACAAGATAAACTCGCAGGATTCTCTTTCGTCGCATTGACAAAACAACGGAATAGTCGATTACCTGACTTCCGCCATTTCTGAAGATCCTGCATATTAATACCATAACTGCTGAACAACATAAAGGTGTCATCCAGATATTCGTCGATCTGCTCAATGAGCTTATTGTCTTCATTATACTTAATTTTGTAATTAAGTGCGAAGGTCGCAATATGCTCAATCAGTTCATTCAACTGGAGGTTGATCGCCGAGGTTGGGTCGTTAACCCAGCCATGATTGCTTTCTTCAAGGTTTGCAAGACAGTCATGATACAGGGTTTCACAGAGAAACTTAAGCTGCGCGATATCATGTCTTTTGGGTGAGTATTCATCCATAACGCGTCCCCTTCTTAGCGGTTGAACTAACGGACACCTTTCGGGATGGAAAAAACTTACTGACCTGGACTTGCCCTCTCGTTTGTTAGCTTAACTATAAGCCACTCTTTGCAGGTTTTCATCGCATTATTACGAAAAATTACAATTAGGAAGGAAGCGGGACAGGACTCACTTTTTCATACTAGCACTAACCCGCAGCAGGTAAAAGCAGTTTGCTCGAACTGTTCATAACATTTCAGGATTATCGCCAGATGAAATTGGTAACACTAATACCAGGATTGCTCTGAATATGACGTAATAACCGAGGAATGAATAAAGAATTACCGCAAATAATTAAGAATAGCCTCTAAATGATTATGGATTATTAAATCTATTAGCGCTACTTAATATAAATTAACTAACAATCAGTATTTTTTATGAATTTTATACGTGTTTAATACTGGTTTTCGTATGAGATCCTGAGTTGGTGGTTCAATGACTCCTTAATGTTCGTCGGTTATGCATAAAAAAGGCCGCTTGCGCGGCCTTAGTGATTACACGTTGTATCAATGATGATCGACAGTATGGCTGTGCTCGATATCTTCATTCTTGCGGCTAAAGCGGCGGCGAACCACCACAAAGAATACCGGAACGAAGAAGATTGCCAGTACCGTTGCGGTCACCATCCCGCCCATTACACCGGTACCTACTGCGTTCTGCGCGCCGGAACCAGCACCAGTACTGATAACCAGCGGCATAACGCCGAGGATAAACGCCAGCGAGGTCATCAGGATCGGACGTAAACGCATCCGCACCGCATCAAGCGTCGCTTCAATCAGACCTTTACCTTCTTTATCCATCAAGTCTTTGGCGAATTCGACGATAAGTATCGCGTTCTTCGCCGACAACCCAATGGTTGTGAGCAGGCCTACCTGGAAGTAAACGTCATTGGTCAGGCCACGGAAGGTGGCAGCCAGCAACGCACCGATAACCCCCAGCGGAACGACCAGCATAACGGAGAACGGAATCGACCAGCTTTCATACAGCGCCGCCAGACACAGGAACACGACAATCAACGAAATCGCGTACAGTGACGGTGCCTGGTTGCCGGAGAGACGTTCCTGATAGGACATCCCCGTCCAGTCATAGCCAACACCGGTAGGTAGTTTGCTCGCCAGTTGTTCCATCAGCTCCATTGCTTCACCGGTACTTTTACCCGGTGCCGCCTGGCCTAAGATTTCCATGGATGGCAGGCCGTTGTAACGTTCCAGACGCGGCGAACCGTACTCCCAACGAGAAGATGAGAACGCCGAGAATGGCACCATCTGACCATCAGCAGCACGAACATACCAGTCGCCGATATCATCCGGCAGCATACGGTATTTCGCTTCTGACATGACGTAAACTTTCTTCACACGACCGCGGTCGATAAAGTCGTTCACATAGCTACCGCCCCATGCAGCGCCCAGAGTGGTGTTAATGTCGTTGATAGAAACACCCAGCGCCTGCGCTTTTTCCTGGTCGATATCAATCTTAAACTGCGGGGTATCTTCCAGACCGTTTGGACGTACGCTGGTCAACATATCAGGGTGCTTCGCTGCTTCTGCAAGCAGCTGGTTACGCGCCTGAGTCAGTTTTTCGTGACCAAGGCCAGCCTGGTCAATCAGCTCAAAGTCAAAGCCGGTTGCGGTACCCAGTTCCACGATTGCGGGCAGGTTAAAGGCGAAAACCATCGCATCTTTGATTTGCGAGAAAGCACGTGTTGCACGCATGGTAATCGCTTCAACTTTGTTTTCTTCGCCCGGACGATCGGCCCAGTCCTTCAAGGAAACGAACGCAATACCGGTATTCTGACCACGTCCCGCAAAGCCGAAGCCGTTAACGGCGAACACCGACTCAACGTTGTTCTTTTCTTTGGTCAGATAGTAATGCGTTACCTCATTGAGCACTTTCTGCGTACGTTCCTGCGTTGCACCTGCTGGCAGCTGAACCATGGTCATAAATACGCCCTGGTCTTCATCTGGCAAGAAGGAGCTTGGCAGACGCACGAACAGATAGGCCATGCCGACCACGATGATCAGATACAGCACCAGGTAACGCCCTGTACTGCGCAGAATACCGCCTACGCTGTCGGTGTAGTGGTGCGTGCTCTTTTCGAACATGCGGTTAAACCAGCCGAAGAAGCCTTTTTTACCTTCCCCGTGATCGCCTTTGGCAATCGGTTTCAGCATGGTGGCACAAAGAGCCGGCGTCAGGATCAACGCCACCAGTACTGACAGCGCCATTGCTGAAACAATGGTAATAGAGAACTGACGATAAATAGCACCGGTAGAACCGCCAAAGAAGGCCATCGGTACGAATACCGCCGACAGTACCATCGCGATACCGACCAGAGCGCCCTGAATCTGCCCCATCGACTTACGGGTAGCTTCTTTTGGCGGCAAACCTTCTTCCGCCATAACACGCTCAACGTTTTCTACCACAACGATGGCGTCATCCACCAATAGGCCGATGGCGAGCACCATCCCGAACATTGTTAGCGTGTTTATCGAGAAGCCAAAGGCGGCAAGGACGGCAAAGGTCCCCAGCAATACCACCGGTACGGCAATGGTCGGAATCAACGTCGCGCGGAAGTTCTGCAGGAACAGATACATAACCAGGAACACGAGGATGATCGCTTCGACCAGCGTTTTAACCACTTCGTGAATAGAGATTTTCACGAACGGTGTGGTGTCATACGGGTAAACAATTTTCAGACCCGACGGGAAGAACGGTTCCATCTTCGCCAGTTCAGCACGGATTGCCGCAGCGGTATCCAGCGCGTTCGCACCGGTCGCCAGCTTGATCCCCAGACCGGAAGCCGGTTGGCCGTTAAACTCTGCGATGATGTCGTAGTTCTCACCACCCAGCTCAATTTTCGCCACATCACGCAGCAGCACGCGGGAACCATCCTGATTCACTTTCAGCAGGATTTTGCCGAACTCTTCAGTAGAGGTCAGACGCGTCTGAGCAATAATAGAGGCGTTAAGCTGTTGGCCTTTCACCGGCGGCGTACCACCGAGCTGACCCGCCGCAACCTGGGCGTTCTGCGCTTTGATGGCAGTAATGACATCAACCGGTGTTAGCTGGAATTTGTTTAGTTCATTCGGGTTCATCCAGATACGCATCGCGTACTGTGAACCGAACAACTGAACGTCACCCACGCCCGACGTACGGCTGATGGCATCTTTCATATTCGCCGCCACGTAGTCGGAGATATCCTCCTGCGTCATGGTGCCATCGGTGTTGATAACGCCGACAACCATCAGGAAGCTGCTGGATGATTTCTCAACGCTCACCCCTTGCTGCTGTACTTCTTGTGGCAGCAACGGCATCGCCAGCTGCAGTTTGTTCTGCACCTGAACCTGCGCGATATCCGCATCAGTACCAGACTCAAAGGTCAGGGTGATCTGCACGGTACCCGTGGAGTCACTGTTAGAGGACATGTACATCAGGTTATCGATACCGTTCATATTCTGTTCGATAACCTGTGTCACCGTGTCCTGCACTGTTTTCGCATCAGCGCCAGGGTAGGAGGCGGAGATCGTTACTGCCGGCGGTGCAATCGTAGGATATTGCGCCACCGGCAGTTTGAGGATCGCCAGCCCCCCTGCCAACATGATGATAATGGCGATCACCCACGCAAAAATCGGGCGATCGATAAAGAAATTAGGCATGTCTTAACGGCTCCTGTTTAAGTTAAGACTTGGACTGTTCAGGCTGAGCACCGCTTGCGGCTTGCTGGTTATTATCAGCGGTAACTTCTTGTGCTTTTACCTGGACACCAGGACGCACTTTCTGCAGCCCACTTATTACTACGCGATCGCCTGCTTTCAGACCTTCTGTCACCAGCCACTTATCGCCGATAGCCTGGCTTGCAACGATCGGACGGGTTTCCACTTTGTCATCCGCGCCAACCACCAGTACGGTGGCATCGCCACGCGGCGTACGGGTTACGCCCTGTTGCGGGACTAAAATAGCGTTTGGATTAAGCCCTTCTTCCAGACGTGCACGTACGAACATACCCGGCAGCAGAGTGTGATCCGGGTTCGGGAAGATAGCGCGTAGGGTGATAGACCCGGTGGTCTGATCAACGGTAACGTCAGAGAATTCCAGCGTACCGTCCTGCGGGAACTTAATGCCGTCACTGGTGATCAGCGACACTTTGGCTTTGCCGTTCTCTTGTTTCAGCGTGCCATTTGCCAGTTCCTGTTTCAGGCGCAGGAAGTCGTTGCTGGACTGGGTCACATCAACGTAGATCGGATCAAGTTGCTGCACGGTTGCCAGCGCAGTCGCCTGACCGTTCTGTACCAATGCGCCTTCTGTCACGTTCGACTTACCAATGCGACCGCTAATCGGAGAGGTAACTTTGGTGTAAGCCAGATTGATTCGCGCAGTTTCAACGGCAGCTTTCGCCGCAGTTACCGCAGCATTCGCCTGTTGCGCATCAGCCAGAGCCTGATCGTACTCTTGTTTACTGATGTACTGAGTACCGAGCAGTTTCTGATAACGATTCACCGTCAATTGCGCGATATTTGCTGCAGCCTGGGCTTTCGCCAGATCACCTTTCGCACTGTCGTATGCCGCCTGATAGGTCGCAGGATCAATCTGATAGAGAGAGACACCTGCTTCGATGTCGCTACCTTCTTTGAAATTACGCTTCAGGATAATCCCGCTAACTTGAGGACGAACTTCTGCGATCCGGTAGGCACTGGTGCGACCCGGAAGCTCGGTTGTGATCTGCAGAGGTTCAGTTTTGACTGTTACTACGCCAACGGCGGGCATCTGCTGGCCACCTTGTTGGGCCTGTTTGTCGTCACATCCTGTTAGGGCTAAGCTGCCTGAGAGCATCAGAACGACCGCCAGAGGCGTAAACCCTCTGTTTTTGTTCATATGTAAACCTCGAGTGTCCGATTTCAAATTGGTCAATGGTCAAAAGTTAATAAACCCATTGCTGCGTTTATATTATCGTCGTGCTATGGTACATACATTCACAAATGTATGTAAATCTAACGCCTGTAAATTCACGAACATATGGCACGAAAAACCAAACAAGAAGCGCAAGAAACGCGCCAACACATCCTCGATGTGGCTCTACGTCTTTTCTCACAGCAGGGGGTATCATCCACCTCGCTGGGCGAGATTGCAAAAGCAGCTGGCGTTACGCGCGGTGCAATCTACTGGCATTTTAAAGACAAGTCGGATTTGTTCAGTGAGATCTGGGAACTGTCAGAATCCAATATTGGTGAACTCGAGCTTGAGTATCAGGCAAAATTCCCTGGCGATCCACTCTCAGTATTAAGAGAGATATTAATTCATGTTCTTGAATCCACGGTGACAGAAGAACGGCGTCGATTATTGATGGAGATTATATTCCACAAATGCGAATTTGTCGGAGAAATGGCTGTTGTGCAACAGGCACAACGTAATCTCTGTCTGGAAAGTTATGACCGTATAGAACAAACGTTAAAACATTGTATTGAAGCGAAAATGTTGCCTGCGGATTTAATGACGCGTCGGGCAGCAATTATTATGCGCGGCTATATTTCCGGCCTGATGGAAAACTGGCTCTTTGCCCCGCAATCTTTTGATCTTAAAAAAGAAGCCCGCGATTACGTCGCCATCTTACTGGAGATGTATCTCCTGTGTCCCACGCTTCGTAACCCTTCCATTACCGAATAACCCTGAATCTGACTCCAGGATTTTTCCTGGACATTTTCGTCGTTGCTATTCTGGTTCACTGCGTCGTGATATTCTTGCGGTTTGACTTTTTCAGGTCGTTCTTCAGGTTCAGAAACCTTCATTCATCATGACTATGTTCCAGTATTACAAACGATCACGGCATTTTGTTTTTTCAGCATTTATTGCTTTTGTTTTTGTCTTGTTATGCCAGAACACGGCGTTTGCGCGGGCGTCATCGAATGGTGATCTGCCGACAAAAGCGGACCTGCAGGCACAACTTGACTCACTGAATAAACAAAAAGATCTTTCTGCTCAGGACAAACTGGTGCAGCAGGATCTGACAGATACATTAGCTACCCTCGATAAAATCGATCGCGTAAAAGAAGAGACAGTTCAGCTACGGCAAAAGGTTGCTGAAGCGCCGGAAAAAATGCGCCAGGCGACCGCGGCGTTAACTGCACTTAGCGATGTCGATAATGACGAAGAAACGCGCAAAATTCTGAGTACGCTTTCGTTGCGCCAGCTGGAAACTCGCGTTGCCCAGGCGCTGGACGATTTGCAAAACGCACAAAACGATCTGGCGTCTTATAACAGCCAGCTGGTTTCGTTACAGACGCAGCCCGAACGCGTGCAAAATGCGATGTATAACGCTTCGCAGCAGCTGCAACAAATTCGCAGTCGTCTGGATGGGACTGATGTCGGCGAGACTGCCTTACGTCCCAGCCAGAAAGTGTTAATGCAGGCTCAGCAGGCGTTGCTGAATGCCGAGATTGACCAGCAGCGTAAAAGCCTGGAAGGGAACACAGTCTTACAGGATACCTTGCAAAAGCAACGGGATTACGTGACGGCGAACAGCGCCCGTCTGGAGCACCAGTTGCAGCTGTTGCAAGAAGCAGTAAACAGCAAGCGTCTGACTTTAACCGAAAAAACGGCGCAGGAAGCCGTCTCCCCGGATGAAGCCGCGCGTATTCAGGCTAATCCGCTGGTGAAGCAGGAACTGGAAATTAACCAGCAGTTAAGTCAGCGTCTGATTACCGCGACTGAAAACGGTAATCAGTTGATGCAGCAAAACATTAAAGTCAAAAACTGGCTGGAGCGGGCGCTGCAATCGGAACGCAATATTAAAGAGCAGATTGCCGTCCTGAAGGGCAGCTTGCTGTTGTCTCGTATCCTTTACCAGCAACAACAAACGCTGCCCTCGGCGGATGAACTGGAAAACATGACCAACCGCATCGCGGATTTGCGTCTCGAACAGTTTGAAGTTAACCAGCAGCGTGATGCACTCTTCCAGAGCGATGCGTTCGTCAACAAACTGGAAGAAGGTCACACCAACGAAGTCAACAGCGAAGTTCACGATGCATTATTGCAAGTGGTTGATATGCGTCGCGAATTGCTGGATCAGCTTAACAAACAGTTGGGTAACCAATTGATGATGGCCATTAACCTGCAAATCAACCAGCAGCAGTTAATGAGTGTGTCGAAAAACCTGAAATCCATCCTGACTCAGCAAATCTTTTGGGTGAACAGTAACCGTCCAATGGACTGGGACTGGATCAAAGCGTTCCCGCAAAGCCTGAAAGATGAATTTAAGTCGATGAAAATCACGGTGAACTGGGAAAAAGCCTGGCCTGCCGTTTTTATCGCTTTCCTCGCCGGTTTGCCGCTGCTGTTGATTGCCGGGCTGATCCACTGGCGTCTGGGCTGGCTGAAAGCGTATCAACAAAAACTGGCTTCCGCTGTGGGTTCCCTGCGTAACGACAGCCAGCTCAACACACCAAAAGCGATCCTTATCGACCTGATCCGTGCGCTGCCGGTGTGCCTGATTATTCTCGCGGTTGGCCTGATTCTGTTGACCATGCAGCTCAACATCAGCGAACTGCTATGGTCGTTCAGTAAAAAACTGGCGATTTTCTGGCTGGTGTTTGGCCTGTGCTGGAAGGTACTGGAGAAAAACGGCGTTGCCGTGCGTCACTTTGGTATGCCGGAACAGCAGACCAGCCACTGGCGTCGGCAAATTGTCCGCATCAGTCTCGCGTTGCTGCCTATCCATTTCTGGTCTGTGGTGGCAGAACTTTCCCCGCTGCATCTGATGGATGATGTGCTGGGGCAGGCGATGATTTTCTTCAACTTGCTGCTGATTGCCTTCCTGGTGTGGCCGATGTGCCGCGAAAGCTGGCGTGATAAAGAGTCGCACACCATGCGACTGGTCACCATTACCGTACTGTCGATTATCCCGATTGCGTTGATGGTGCTGACTGCCACGGGTTATTTCTACACCACGCTGCGCCTCTCCGGGCGTTGGATTGAAACCGTTTATTTGGTGATCATCTGGAACCTGCTGTACCAGACGGTATTGCGCGGCTTAAGCGTAGCGGCGCGGCGTATCGCCTGGCGTCGTGCGCTGGCGCGTCGGCAGAATCTGGTGAAAGAGGGCGCAGAAGGTGCTGAAC
The DNA here is from genome assembly GCF_046486405.1 of Escherichia sp. WS338. Classification (NCBI taxonomy): domain Bacteria; kingdom Pseudomonadati; phylum Pseudomonadota; class Gammaproteobacteria; order Enterobacterales; family Enterobacteriaceae; genus Escherichia; species Escherichia sp. WS338. The sequence continues at coordinate 99,526 of NZ_JBJQLL010000003.1, forward strand.
CGCCGGAAGAACCCACCATTGCACTGGAGCAGGTTAACCAGCAGACGCTGCGTATTACCATGTTGCTGATGTTTGCGCTGTTCGGTGTCATGTTCTGGGCAATTTGGTCCGATTTGATCACCGTGTTCAGCTATCTGGACAGCATCACGCTCTGGCATTACAACGGCACTGAAGCTGGCGCTGCGGTGGTGAAAAACGTCACCATGGGCAGTCTGTTGTTTGCGATTATCGCCTCAATGGTGGCCTGGGCGTTGATTCGCAACCTGCCTGGTTTACTGGAAGTGCTGGTGCTCTCGCGACTGAATATGCGCCAGGGCGCGTCGTATGCCATTACTACCATCCTTAACTACATCATTATTGCCGTTGGTGCGATGACGGTGTTCGGATCGCTGGGCGTCTCGTGGGATAAACTCCAGTGGCTGGCGGCAGCATTATCCGTAGGTCTTGGTTTTGGTTTACAAGAGATCTTCGGTAACTTCGTTTCCGGTTTGATCATTCTGTTCGAACGTCCGGTGCGCATAGGCGACACGGTAACCATTGGTAGCTTCTCGGGGACGGTAAGTAAGATCCGTATTCGTGCGACAACGATTACCGATTTCGATCGCAAAGAAGTGATTATCCCGAACAAAGCGTTTGTTACCGAGCGTCTGATCAACTGGTCGTTGACTGACACGACTACGCGTCTGGTGATCCGTCTCGGCGTGGCCTATGGCTCCGATCTGGAAAAAGTGCGTAAAGTGTTACTGAAGGCGGCGACTGAGCACCCAAGGGTGATGCACGAACCAATGCCGGAAGTCTTCTTTACGGCATTTGGTGCCAGCACGTTGGATCATGAGCTGCGTCTGTATGTGCGTGAACTGCGTGACCGTAGCCGTACTGTCGATGAGCTGAACCGTACTATTGATCAGTTGTGCCGTGAAAACGACATCAACATTGCCTTTAACCAGCTTGAAGTGCATCTGCACAACGAGAAGGGCGATGAAGTGACGGAAGTGAAACGCGACTACAAAGGCGACGATCCGACGCCAGCGGTAGGGTAATAACCAAAGGGGGAGACATTTAGTTGCCCCGAGATTACTGACAAAGTGCGCGTTGTTCATGCCGGATGCGGCGTGACCGCCTTATCCGGCCTACGAAACCGCAAGAATTCAATATATTGCAGGAGCGGTGTAGGCCTGATAAGCGTAGCGCATCAGGCAGTTTTGCGTTTGCCCGCAATCTTAGGGGACATTTAGCGACCCCATTTATTTCTCACTTTTCCGCCTCATCATCGCGCGTTAATTTCTTTTCATAATCGCGTTTTACAATATCCAGCGCGCGCAGTACGGTGCGGGCTGGGATCTGATTTTCTTCCAGCAGCACAATCAAATCGACGGCCAGTTTGACATCGTCAGGGGCATTTTCCAGTGACATACTCTCTCCATTGCTAGCGGGTTAAACGCGCTAACCTGTTTTCGATTTTTTCCAGCGCATGGCGGCAGCGTGCCAGGCGCGCTTCATAGGCTTCCACTTCACGATGCAGCGTTTGCTGTTCCACGAGATCGGTCACCCGCGCCAGGCGGGCTCGACGTTCAGCAACCATCTCACTTAGCCGCCGCTCAAAATCCTGATGCTGAATACGTTTACGCTGCCAGCGGGCAATTTTCGGTGGCGCACTGTCCCACTCGCGTAGCGACCAGGCTGTGGCTTCACGCGCTATAGCCTCCAGTTGCGCCGCCAGATGTTCCGCCAGCCAGGCGACTTGCGGCAGCTGTTGCTGCTCAACCGCATGACGAAGCGCAGCCAGATTATCGCCCGCCTCATCGAGACAAGCCTGCAGTGTTGTCGCACGAGTCTGAAAAAGATGCCTGTCAAAACGGGCGCTTAGCGTGGCAAATTGCGCTACCGGGGCACAACGCTGACGCAGCGTAGCGAGCTGTCCTTCCAGTTTTTCCAGCAGCAGGGCGGTTTTCACGATAAGACCTCAATGAAAATGATAATTGTTATGCTAAAGTAGCAACTCTGTAAGCTGACAACACTCAATATGCAACGAATCATTTTAATCATCATTGGCTGGCTGGCGGTAGTGCTGGGTACGCTGGGCGTGGTATTACCGGTATTACCGACGACGCCGTTTATCCTGCTGGCGGCCTGGTGCTTTGCCCGTTCTTCCCCGCGCTTTCACGCCTGGTTGCTGTACCGCTCATGGTTTGGCAGCTATCTACGTTTCTGGCAGAAACATCATGCGATGCCGCGCGGCGTCAAACCGCGGGCGATTTTGCTTATTTTGCTCACGTTTGCCATTTCTCTGTGGTTCGTCCAGATGCCATGGGTGCGCATCATGTTGCTGGTAATTCTCGCCTGTTTGCTTTTTTATATGTGGCGAATTCCAGTGATTGATGAAAAGCAAGAAAAGCACTGAAGCACAACAATCGCAGTTGCAATTATTGCGTACAGCCAGTACATTCTGGCGTTTTCGAGCACAGGCGCAGGCGGTCAAAGGTTAAACAACTGTTACTTTTGATACGTTTAAAACGCGCCGTGAGTACCACCGTAACAAGCAGGCATACACTTATGACCGCGACTGCACAGCAGCTTGAGTATCTCAAAAATAGCATCAAAAGCATTCAGGACTACCCAAAACCCGGCATTCTTTTCCGCGATGTCACCAGCTTACTGGAAGACCCGAAAGCTTACGCTCTCAGCATCGACTTGCTGGTTGAGCGTTACAAAAATGCGGGCATTACCAAAGTGGTCGGCACCGAAGCACGTGGCTTCTTGTTTGGCGCTCCGGTAGCTCTGGGTCTGGGCGTTGGCTTTGTACCGGTCCGTAAACCGGGCAAACTGCCGCGTGAAACCATCAGTGAAACTTACGACCTGGAATACGGCACCGATCAGCTGGAAATCCACGTTGATGCCATCAAACCGGGCGACAAAGTTCTGGTGGTGGACGATTTGCTGGCAACCGGCGGCACTATCGAAGCGACCGTTAAACTGATCCGTCGTCTGGGTGGTGAAGTAGCTGACGCTGCGTTCATTATCAACCTGTTCGATCTTGGCGGCGAACAGCGTCTCGAAAAACAGGGCATTACCAGCTACAGCCTTGTCCCGTTCCCGGGCCATTAATTATCGTCAGTCTTGCGCTGCTCACGCTACGGGCAGCACAAGATGTGCATTCAGCCTCGCCGTTCTGACGGGGCTGTGTTAGCATTACCCCTTCGTGAATCCACCTTCCAGCGTTTCAGAGCCTGCCAATGAGTTATCAGGTCTTAGCCCGAAAATGGCGCCCACAAACCTTTGCTGACGTCGTCGGCCAGGAACATGTGCTGACCGCACTGGCGAACGGCTTGTCGTTAGGGCGTATTCATCATGCTTATCTTTTTTCCGGCACCCGTGGCGTCGGAAAAACCTCTATCGCCCGACTGCTGGCGAAGGGGCTAAACTGCGAAACCGGCATTACCGCGACGCCGTGCGGCGTGTGCGATAACTGTCGTGAAATCGAGCAGGGGCGCTTTGTCGATCTGATTGAAATCGACGCCGCCTCGCGCACTAAAGTTGAAGACACTCGCGACCTGCTGGATAACGTCCAGTACGCTCCGGCGCGTGGTCGTTTCAAAGTTTATCTCATCGACGAAGTGCATATGCTGTCGCGTCACAGCTTTAACGCACTGTTAAAAACCCTTGAAGAGCCGCCAGAGCACGTTAAGTTTTTGCTGGCGACGACCGATCCGCAGAAATTGCCGGTGACGATTTTGTCACGCTGTCTGCAATTTCATCTCAAGGCGCTGGATGTCGAGCAAATTCGCCATCAGCTTGAGCACATCCTCAACGAAGAACATATCGCTCACGAGCCGCGGGCGCTGCAATTGTTGGCACGCGCCGCTGAAGGCAGCCTGCGAGATGCCTTAAGTCTGACCGACCAGGCGATTGCCAGCGGTGACGGCCAGGTTTCAACCCAGGCGGTCAGTGCGATGCTGGGTACGCTTGACGACGATCAGGCGTTATCGCTGGTTGAAGCGATGGTCGAGGCCAACGGCGAGCGCGTAATGGCGCTGATTAATGAAGCTGCTGCCCGTGGTATCGAGTGGGAAGCGTTGCTGGTGGAAATGCTCGGTCTGTTGCATCGTATTGCGATGGTACAACTTTCGCCTGCTGCTCTTGGCAACGACATGGCCGCCATTGAGCTGCGGATGCGTGAACTGGCGCGCACCATACCGCCGACGGATATTCAGCTTTACTATCAGACGCTGTTGATTGGTCGCAAAGAATTACCGTATGCGCCAGACCGCCGTATGGGTGTTGAGATGACGCTGCTGCGCGCGCTGGCGTTCCATCCGCGTATGCCGCTGCCTGAGCCAGAAGTGCCACGCCAGTCCTTTGCGCCCGTTGCGCCAACGGCAGTAATGACGCCAACACAGGTGCCGCCGCAACCGCAATCAGCGCCGCAGCAGGCACCGACTGTACCGCTCCCGGAAACCACCAGCCAGGTGCTGGCGGCGCGCCAGCAGTTGCAGCGCGTGCAGGGAGCAACCAAAGCAAAAAAGAGTGAACCGGCAGCCGCTACCCGCGCGCGGCCGGTGAATAACGCTGCGCTGGAAAGACTGGCTTCGGTCACCGATCGCGTTCAGGCGCGTCCGGTGCCATCGGCGCTGGAAAAAGCGCCAGCCAAAAAAGAAGCGTATCGCTGGAAGGCTACCACTCCAGTGATGCAGCAAAAAGAAGTGGTCGCCACGCCGAAGGCGCTGAAAAAAGCGCTGGAACATGAAAAAACGCCGGAACTGGCGGCGAAGCTGGCGGCAGAAGCCATTGAGCGCGACCCGTGGGCGGCTCAGGTGAGTCAACTTTCGCTACCAAAACTGGTCGAACAGGTGGCGTTAAATGCCTGGAAAGAGGAGAACGGCAACACGGTGTGTCTGCATTTGCGCTCCTCTCAGCGTCATCTGAATAACAGTGGCGCACAGCAAAAACTGGCTGAAGCGTTGAGCACGTTAAAAGGTTCAACGGTTGAACTGACTATCGTTGAAGATGATAATCCCGCGGTGCGTACGCCGCTGGAATGGCGTCAGGCGATATACGAAGAAAAACTTGCGCAGGCGCGCGAGTCCATTATTGCGGATAATAATATTCAGACCCTGCGTCGGTTCTTCGATGCGGAGCTGGATGAAGAAAGTATCCGCCCCATTTGATCGTAAGCACAGCTTACGTTCGTCATCCTTAACGTGATTGAGAGAGAAACCTATGTTTGGTAAAGGCGGTCTGGGTAACCTGATGAAGCAAGCCCAGCAGATGCAAGAAAAAATGCAGAAAATGCAGGAAGAGATCGCGCAGCTGGAAGTGACCGGCGAATCTGGCGCAGGTCTGGTAAAAGTGACCATCAACGGTGCACACAACTGCCGTCGCGTAGAGATCGACCCGAGCCTGCTGGAAGACGACAAAGAGATGCTGGAAGACCTGGTGGCTGCAGCATTCAACGACGCGGCACGTCGTATCGAAGAAACGCAGAAAGAAAAAATGGCCTCTGTATCCTCCGGAATGCAGCTGCCGCCTGGCTTTAAGATGCCGTTCTGATGCAAACCAGCCCGCTGTTAACACAGCTTATGGAAGCACTGCGCTGTCTGCCGGGCGTTGGCCCGAAGTCGGCGCAGCGTATGGCGTTCACGCTGCTTCAGCGCGATCGTAGCGGCGGGATGCGTCTGGCGCAGGCGCTCACCCGGGCGATGTCGGAAATCGGCCACTGCGCCGATTGCCGCACCTTCACCGAACACGAAGTCTGTAACATCTGTTCGAATCCGCGTCGTCAGGAAAACGGTCAAATCTGCGTGGTGGAGAGTCCGGCGGACATCTACGCCATTGAGCAGACGGGGCAGTTTTCAGGCCGTTATTTTGTGTTGATGGGACACCTGTCACCGCTGGACGGCATCGGTCCGGATGATATCGGGCTTGATCGTCTGGAACAGCGTCTGGCAGAGGAAAAAATCACTGAAGTGATCCTCGCCACCAACCCCACGGTTGAAGGTGAAGCTACCGCTAACTACATTGCCGAGCTTTGCGCGCAATATGACGTGGAAGCCAGCCGAATCGCTCATGGCGTACCGGTTGGCGGCGAACTGGAAATGGTCGATGGCACCACGCTGTCACACTCCCTTGCCGGGCGTCATAAGATTCGTTTTTAAGCAAACGAGAGCAGGATCACCTGCTCTCGCTTGAAATTATTCCCCCTTGTCCCCATCTCTCCCTCATCCTGTTTTTAACCTTAAAATGGCATTATTGAGGTAGACCTACATGAAAGGACAAGAAACTCGTGGTTTTCAGTCAGAAGTGAAGCAGCTTCTGCACCTGATGATCCATTCTCTCTATTCCAATAAAGAAATCTTCCTGCGTGAGCTTATCTCTAACGCCTCCGATGCGGCGGACAAGCTGCGTTTCCGCGCGCTCTCTAACCCGGATCTGTACGAAGGTGATGGCGAACTGCGCGTTCGTGTCTCTTTCGATAAAGACAAGCGCACGCTGACCATCTCCGATAACGGCGTGGGGATGACCCGCGACGAAGTGATTGACCATCTGGGGACTATCGCTAAATCCGGCACCAAATCATTCCTCGAATCCCTGGGTTCTGACCAGGCGAAAGACAGCCAGCTGATCGGTCAGTTTGGTGTTGGTTTCTACTCTGCGTTTATCGTGGCCGACAAAGTGACCGTGCGTACTCGCGCGGCAGGCGAAAAACCAGAAAACGGTGTTTTCTGGGAATCGGCTGGTGAAGGTGAATACACCGTTGCCGACATCACCAAAGAAGATCGTGGTACTGAAATCACCCTGCATCTGCGTGAAGGCGAAGACGAGTTCCTCGATGACTGGCGCGTGCGTTCCATCATCAGCAAATACTCCGACCATATCGCGCTGCCGGTAGAGATCGAAAAACGCGAAGAGAAGGATGGCGAAACCGTTATCTCCTGGGAGAAAATCAACAAAGCGCAGGCGCTGTGGACCCGTAACAAGTCGGAAATCACCGATGAAGAGTACAAAGAGTTCTACAAACACATCGCCCACGACTTTAACGATCCGCTGACCTGGAGCCACAACCGTGTTGAAGGTAAGCAGGAGTACACCAGCCTGCTGTACATTCCGTCCCAGGCTCCGTGGGATATGTGGAACCGCGATCATAAACATGGCCTGAAACTGTACGTCCAGCGTGTGTTCATCATGGACGACGCAGAACAGTTCATGCCGAACTATCTGCGCTTCGTGCGTGGTCTGATTGACTCCAGCGATCTGCCGCTGAACGTTTCCCGTGAAATCCTCCAGGACAGCACGGTAACGCGTAACCTGCGCAATGCGCTGACCAAGCGTGTGCTGCAAATGCTGGAAAAACTGGCGAAAGACGACGCGGAAAAATACCAGACCTTCTGGCAACAGTTTGGCCTGGTACTGAAAGAAGGTCCGGCGGAAGATTTCGCTAACCAGGAAGCGATCGCCAAACTGCTGCGTTTTGCTTCTACCCATACCGATTCTTCTGCGCAGACCGTGTCTCTGGAAGACTACGTTTCCCGCATGAAAGAAGGGCAGGAGAAAATCTACTACATTACCGCAGACAGCTATGCGGCAGCGAAGAGCAGCCCGCACCTGGAACTGCTGCGTAAGAAAGGCATCGAAGTTCTGCTGCTTTCCGACCGCATCGATGAGTGGATGATGAACTATCTGACTGAGTTCGACGGTAAACCGTTCCAGTCTGTGTCTAAAGTTGACGAGTCGCTGGAAAAACTGGCTGACGAAGTTGATGAGAGCGCGAAAGAAGCGGAGAAAGCCCTGACTCCGTTCATCGACCGTGTGAAAGCCCTGCTCGGCGAGCGCGTGAAAGATGTCCGTCTGACTCACCGTCTGACCGATACGCCAGCGATCGTTTCGACCGACGCGGACGAAATGAGCACTCAGATGGCGAAACTGTTCGCTGCGGCGGGCCAGAAAGTGCCAGAAGTGAAATACATCTTCGAACTGAACCCGGATCACGTACTGGTGAAACGTGCGGCGGATACTGAAGATGAAGCGAAGTTCAGCGAGTGGGTAGAACTGCTGCTGGATCAGGCGCTGCTGGCAGAACGCGGCACGCTGGAAGATCCGAACCTGTTTATTCGTCGTATGAACCAGCTGCTGGTTTCTTGATGCCATGCCGGATGACCTTCGTGTCATCCGGCATTTTTCTTTTCTTCATCTGCACTTTCCGCAAATTATCTTGCCATTAACCGTTTCAGCCTCAGGTGCCTTTCTTGAGGCAATCGCCTGTTGGTGGTATCGTTTATCGCTTTTTCAAAAAATTCGACACATTTTAAGGGGATTTTCGCAATGCGTATCATTCTGCTTGGCGCTCCGGGCGCGGGGAAAGGGACTCAGGCTCAGTTCATCATGGAGAAATATGGTATTCCGCAAATCTCCACTGGCGATATGCTGCGTGCTGCGGTCAAATCTGGCTCCGAGCTGGGTAAACAAGCAAAAGACATTATGGATGCTGGCAAACTGGTCACCGACGAACTGGTGATCGCGCTGGTTAAAGAGCGCATTGCTCAGGAAGACTGCCGCAACGGTTTCCTGTTGGACGGCTTCCCGCGTACCATTCCGCAGGCAGACGCGATGAAAGAAGCGGGCATCAATGTTGATTACGTTCTGGAATTCGACGTACCGGACGAACTGATCGTTGATCGTATCGTCGGCCGCCGCGTTCATGCGCCGTCTGGTCGTGTTTATCACGTTAAATTCAATCCGCCGAAAGTAGAAGGCAAAGACGACGTTACCGGTGAAGAACTGACTACCCGTAAAGACGATCAGGAAGAGACCGTACGTAAACGTCTGGTTGAATACCATCAGATGACTGCACCGCTGATCGGCTACTACTCTAAAGAAGCGGAAGCGGGTAACACCAAATACGCGAAAGTTGACGGCACCAAGCCGGTTGCTGAAGTTCGCGCTGATCTGGAAAAAATCCTCGGCTAATCAAGCCGCAGCAGATCTGCTTTCGGGCAGGTCTGCTCATCCTCCTCAGGCAATACCTCTCACAGCAATTAGTTCTTCTTCTTCACTTTTCCGCTACAATTATCAACAAGTTGAATCGATAAGAGGCGGTAATGCGTCAGACTAAAACCGGTATCCTGCTGGCAAACCTGGGGACGCCCGATGCCCCCACACCTGAAGCGGTAAAACGCTATCTGAAACAATTTTTAAGCGACAGACGTGTGGTTGATACCTCACGGTTGTTATGGTGGCCATTGCTACGCGGCGTGATTTTGCCGCTGCGCTCGCCGCGTGTGGCGAAGCTGTATGCCTCTGTCTGGATGGAAGGTGGCTCGCCGCTGATGGTTTACAGCCGCCAGCAACAGCAGGCGCTGGCACAACGTTTACCGGAGACGCCCGTAGCGCTGGGAATGAGCTACGGCTCGCCATCACTGGAAAGCGCCGTAGATGAACTACTGGCAGAGCATGTAGATCATATTGTGGTGCTGCCGCTTTATCCGCAATTCTCCTGTTCAACGGTCGGTGCGGTATGGGATGAACTGGCACGCATTCTGGCGCGCAAACGTAGCATTCCGGGGATATCGTTTATACGTGATTACGCCGATAACCACGATTACATTAATGCACTGGCGAACAGCGTACGCGCTTCTTTTGCCAAACATGGCGAACCGGATCTGCTGCTGCTCTCTTATCATGGCATTCCCCAGCGTTATGCAGATGAAGGCGATGATTACCCGCAACGTTGTCGCACAACGACTCGCGAACTGGCTTCCGCACTGGGGATGGCACCGGAAAAAGTGATGATGACCTTTCAGTCGCGCTTTGGGCGGGAACCCTGGCTGATGCCTTATACCGACGAAACGCTGAAAATGCTCGGAGAAAAAGGTGTAGGTCATATTCAGGTGATGTGCCCGGGCTTTGCTGCGGATTGTCTGGAGACGCTGGAAGAGATTGCCGAGCAAAACCGTGAGGTCTTCCTCGGTGCGGGCGGGAAAAAATACGAATATATTCCGGCGCTTAATGCCACGCCGGAACATATTGAAATGATGGCTAATCTTGTTGCCGCGTATCGCTAAAGCTGAGCGGTAAAGAATTGAGCGCCGTCGCGAAGAGCCTCGTCGGCGGTTTTCATCATCCGTGAATAATGCAAAAAGGCGTGCAGCGTGCCTGGGTAGAGTTTGAACTCACAGGGCTGCTGATGCGCCGCTAACGTCTGGTAAAGCAGACGGCTGTCATCCAGCAGCGGATCGAACTCCGCCCCGGCAATAAAACAGGGCGGAACTTCGCGAGTGAGATCATTATTAAACAGGCAGTAATACGGCGACTCGCGGTCCGCGTCGTTACTTAAATACGCCTCTTCATACATCTGTAAATCCTGTTGCGTTAAGCCATCCCAGACACCGCCCAACAGACGACGAGTCACGGAATCCCGTAATCCGTAAAGCCCATACCACAGCAAAACGCCCGCAACTTTACCGCAATCGATCTGTTTATCACGCAACCACAACGTACTGGCGAGCGCCAGCATGGCACCTGCGGAATCACCGGCAAAGCCAATGCGGGACATATTGATTTGATAATCTTCCGCCTGCTGGTGGAAATAACAACAGGCAGCCACAATTTCCTCTATCGCTTGCGGAAAACACGCTTCAGGTGAAAGGGTGTAATCAATGCCAATCACCGTACATTGGCTGTAGCTTGCCAGCAGGCGCATGATGCGATCGTGGGTATCAAGATTGCCGAGAATAAAACCGCCGCCATGCAAATAAAATAGCGTCGCCGGGCTATCTGGCTGCGGACAAAAGAGACGTGTTTCCACCTGCCCATATTTTGTTGGAACCATGTAAGCTCTGGTTGCCATTTCTGGAGCGCCCGCATTCCAGAATCGGCGCTCAAGCGTGTAATGCTGTCGTTGCTCAGCAATCGTTCCCGTTGCGGGCCAGGGCGGTAAATCCGGCTGAAGAGTATTCACAACGGTCTTCATTTCAGCAGAAATAAGGTCCAGAACGGGTAATTTGTTTTCCGGCTTCATGCAAAAACTCCTTTCAAATTACGTCATTGTAAGGAACCACTGCCATGAAAATGCGATCCCGCCTGCTGATATTGAAACTGGCTGCGTCTCGCGCGCTCCCGTCAGATTGTGTTAACATTCGCCGCTCAGTTAACCACCCGTAAAAACAACCATGAAATTTCCCGGTAAACGTAAATCCAAACATTACTTCCCCGTAAATGCACGCGATCCGCTGCTTCAGCAATTCCAGCCAGAAAACGAAACCAGCGCTGCCTGGGTAGTGGGTATCGATCAAACGCTGGTCGATATTGAAGCGAAAGTGGATGATGAATTCATTGAGCGTTATGGATTAAGCGCCGGGCATTCACTGGTGATTGAGGATGACGTTGCCGAAGCGCTTTATCAGGAACTAAAACAGAAAAACCTGATTACCCATCAGTTTGCGGGTGGCACCATTGGTAACACCATGCACAACTACTCGGTGCTCGCGGACGACCGTTCGGTGCTGCTGGGCGTCATGTGCAGCAATATTGAAATTGGCAGCTATGCCTATCGTTACCTGTGTAACACCTCCAGCCGTACCGATCTTAACTATCTACAAGGCGTGGATGGCCCGATTGGTCGTTGCTTTACGCTGATTGGCGAGTCCGGGGAACGTACCTTTGCTATCAGCCCTGGCCACATGAACCAGCTGCGGGCTGAAAGTATTCCGGAAGATGTGATTGCCGGAGCCTCGGCACTGGTTCTCACCTCTTATCTGGTGCGTTGCAAGCCGGGTGAACCCATGCCGGAAGCAACCATGAAAGCTATTGAGTACGCGAAGAAATATAACGTACCGGTGGTGCTGACGCTGGGCACCAAGTTTGTCATTGCCGAGAATCCGCAGTGGTGGCAGCAATTCCTCAAAGACCACGTCTCTATCCTTGCGATGAACGAAGATGAAGCCGAAGCGTTGACCGGAGAAAGCGATCCGTTGTTGGCATCTGACAAGGCGCTGGACTGGGTTGATCTGGTGCTGTGTACCGCAGGGCCAATCGGCTTGTATATGGCGGGCTTTACCGAAGACGAAGCGAAACGTAAAACCCAGCATCCGCTGCTGCCGGGTGCTATAGCGGAATTTAACCAGTATGAGTTTAGCCGCGCCATGCGCCACAAGGATTGCCAGAATCCGCTGCGTGTCTATTCGCACATTGCGCCGTACATGGGCGGGCCGGAAAAAATCATGAACACTAATGGAGCAGGGGATGGCGCACTGGCAGCGTTGCTGCATGACATTACCGCCAACAGCTACCACCGTAGCAACGTACCAAACTCCAGCAAACATAAATTCACCTGGTTAACTTATTCATCGTTAGCGCAGGTGTGTAAATATGCTAACCGTGTGAGCTATCAGGTACTGAACCAGCATTCACCTCGTTTAACGCGCGGCTTGCCGGAGCGTGAAGACAGCCTGGAAGAGTCTTACTGGGATCGTTAAGTTATCGACCAGACCGGACGACGATGGCATCCGTAGGCCGGATAAGATGCGTCAGCATCGCATCCGGCAATGGAATCAATGTTTTACCCCGTCACCACCTCACCCGCCGGTGGCGTTTCCAGCAGTTCCAGCATAGTACGGGCAATTTCACGCTCACCCATCACTACCTGATTTGCACCACGTTCGGTGATATACGCCACTTCATCGTCATAATGGGCGCGGGCGATAATCTCAATATCCGGATTTTTCGCGCGGGCAGATGCCACAATCTCGCCCGCTTCATAACCGTTGGGAATCGTCAGGATCAGCCATTTTGCACATTCCAGATGCGCCAGTTGCATAATTTCTTCGTTCGCCGCATTGCCCAATACTGCGCGGACCCCGCGCTCTCGCAGTTCATCAACACGGGTTCGTGACGTCTCAATCACCACCAGCGGAATATCAGAGGCGAGCAATTTCTCCCCCAGCAGGCTGCCTACACGACCGTAACCTACCAGTAGCGCATGGTTGCAAATATCCACTGGGATCTGCTTCTCTTCTTCGATAGCCTCTTCCAGCGTCTGCTCTTCCAGCGTTTCGGTCTTCGCCAGATATTTCTCCAGCAGCGCAAACAGGACCGGGTTGAGCATAATCGACAAAATCGCCCCTGCCAGTACCAGGTTCTGCCCGGCTTGCGGCAACAGATCCAGCGCCATGCCCAGTCCCGCCAGGATAAACGCGAACTCACCAATTTGCGCCAGGCTGGCGGCGATAGTTAATGCCGTACGTTGGGAGTGACCAAACAGTCGCACCAGGAAAAACGCGGCTAACGACTTACCAAACAGAATAATCGCCAGCGTCGCCAGCACTGCCAGCGGTTGCTGAATCAGAATTAACGGATCAAACAACATCCCGACGGAGACAAAAAACAGCACCGCAAACGCGTCGCGCAATGGCAGCGTATCGTGGGCGGCACGGTGACTCAGTTCAGACTCGTTCAGTACCATCCCGGCAAAGAACGCACCGAGTGCAAAGGAGACATCAAACAGCTCCACCGCACCAAAGGCAATCCCTAACGCCAGCGCCAGCACCGACAGGGTAAACAGCTCACGGGAACCGGTTGCTGCGCTACGTGCCATAATCCACGGCACCAGACGGCGACCTACCAGCATCATAATGGCGATAAATGCGATCACCTTGCCGATGGTGATCCCCATATCGACAGCAAGAGTGGCAAAGCCCACATCGCCTTGTTCCATCATTCCTGCCACTGCGGGCAGCAACACCAGCGTCAGAACCATGACCAGGTCTTCCACAATCAACCAACCGATGGCGATTTGCCCACGCTGACTGTCTATTAATTGCCGTTCTTCAAGTGCGCGCAGTAACACCACGGTACTGGCGGTGGAAAGGCATAAGCCGAACACGATACCGGTCATTAACGACCAGCCCAGCACGGCGGAGAGCGCCATACCCAGCAGCGTCGCCACGGCTATCTGGGCGATCGCGCCGGGAATGGCGATGGCCTTTACCGCCATCAAATCCTTCAGCGAAAAGTGCAGACCCACGCCAAACATCAACAGAATGACGCCCAGTTCAGCCAGTTCCGGCGCAAGCTTGGTATCGGCAACAAAGCCCGGAGTGAATGGTCCTGCCAGCACACCCGCTAACAGATATCCCACCAGAGGAGAAATACGTAGTTTATTGGCCAGCATGCCGAGGATAAAGGCGAGCACAAGGCCGCCAACAATGGTGGTGATAAGCGGGGTGGCGTGATGCATTCCGTCTCCTTTTCCTGGTGGTTATTGTCCATTTTTGGCCGGGAAAACCAAAATTACAGGTAATAGTTTATGACAATTTCATTGATGATGTTTATGAATAATTGTTGAATTTTGCAGAAAAATGGAATTAGCTGCAAAAAAAGCACGGATCGGAAAACAGAAGGCGGTTTAACAGAGGAAAGGCTTATGGCGACTGTAAAACGATGCAGCCAAAGTTTGCCTTTGGCTGCAATGAAATCAGTCTTTATGCCGGTTATCAGGCAGGAATATGGTCAACATCCCCAATAGTGGCAGGAAAGCACAGATTTTATAGACTAACTCGATGCTGGTGTGATCGGCGATAAGCCCCAGAACTGCCGCTCCCAGACCTCCCATGCCAAAAGCAAAACCGAAAAAGAGTCCAGAAACCATACCGATACGTCCCGGAAGTAGCTCCTGAGCGTAGACCAGAATGGCAGAGAATGCCGAAGCGAGGATAAATCCAATAATCACCGTTAAAACCCCCGTCCAGTGCAGGCTGGCGTAGGGTAAAATCAGCGTAAACGGCGCAACGCCGAGGATAGAGCCCCAAATCACATATTTCCGTCCAATTTTATCCCCTACAGGCCCGCCGATCACCGTACCTGCCGCAACGGCAAACAGGAAGGCAAACAGATGAAGCTGGGCATTCTGGATAGATAATCCGAATTTTTGCATCAGATAAAAGGTGTAATAGCTGCTGATGCTCGCCATATAGAAATATTTCGAGAAAATGAGGATTAACAGAATGCTGACCGCCAGTACCACTTTGTTGCGCGGCAGTGGATTGATAATCGTCGCTTTGGGTTTTCCTTTATTCATTCGGTGCTGTGCCGAGTACCAACGGCTGATTTGCGCCAGCACCACGATTGCCAGCAGTGCCGCAAGCACAAACCAGGCAACGTTGCCTTTGCCATAAGGCGCGATAATCACCGCCGCCAGCAAGGGTCCCAGGGAACTGCCAAAGTTGCCGCCGACCTGAAAGATAGATTGTGCCAGGCCATGCCGCCCGCCGGACGCCATACGGGCCACGCGAGAAGATTCCGGATGAAAGACCGATGAACCGGTACCGACCAGCGCCGCCGCCAGCAGAACTGCGCCAAAACTGCCCGCCAGCGCCAGCAGCACCAGACCACTTAAGGTAAAGCACATGCCAATTGGCAACGACCACGGCATCGGATATTTATCGGTCCAGTAGCCGACAACTGGTTGCAGTAGCGAAGAGGCGAGCTGGAAGGTGAGGGTTATCATGCCAATCTGCATAAATGTCAGAGAAAACTCTGACTGAAGCAGCGGATAAATCGCCAGAATCAGCGATTGGATCATGTCGTTCAGCAGATGTGAGAGGCTGATAGCACCTAAAATACCAAACGATGTTCGGGCCTTGGTCGTTGACGCAGCCGCGCCCGCCACAGGCTGGGTTTGTTCACTCATTGCCATAGGAAAGTCACTTTTTCAGGGTTGCGATGTAAAGAATGATCTTATTTGTGATTATTACCCGACTAACATACCTGTATGCGCCGCCTGAAGGAAGTCTCAACGCTGAATACAGAATTTCTAATCTGGATGCAGATTTATCTTCACCGGACGCAGACTTATCTATGATGTCGCGTCATACTATTTTTCAACACGTTGAAATCAGGTCAGGGAGAGAAGTATGAAATTATTGCAGCGGGGCGTGGCGTTAGCACTGTTAACCACATTTACACTGGCGAGTGAAACTGCTCTGGCGCAATGAATATGGTGAATATGGTCTGGCGGCGCAAAAAACGCTGGTGGATGGTATCCGCAAAGAGGTTGCGGCTGAAGGCGGTAGCGTGCTGCTACTTTCCGGTGGCGACATTAACACTGGCGTGCCCGAGTCCGACTTACAGGATGCCGAACCTGATTTTCGCGGTATGAATCTGGTGGGCTATGACGCGATGGCGATCGGTAATCATGAATTTGATAACCCGCTCACCGTATTACGCCAGCAGGAAAAGTGGGCTAAGTTCCCGTTGCTTTCCGCCAATATCTACCAGAAAAGTACCGGCGAGCGCCTGTTTAAACCATGGGCGCTGTTTAAGCGTCAGGATCTGAAAATTGCCGTTATTGGCCTGACGACGGATGACACAGCCAAAATTGGTAATCCGGAATATTTCACTGATATCGAATTTCGTAAGCCCGCTGATGAAGCGAAGCTGGTGATTCAGGAGCTGCAACAGACAGAAAAGCCAGACATTATTATCGCGGCGACCCATATGGGGCATTACGACAATGGTGAGCACGGCTCTAACGCACCGGGCGATGTGGAGATGGCACGCGCGCTGCCTGCCGGATCGCTGGCGATGATCGTCGGTGGTCACTCGCAAGATCCGGTCTGTATGGCGGCAGAAAACAAAAAACAGGTCGATTACGTGCCGGGTACGCCATGCAAACCGGATCAACAAAACGGCATCTGGATTGTGCAGGCGCATGAGTGGGGCAAATACGTGGGACGGGCTGATTTTGAGTTTCGTAATGGCGAAATGAAAATGGTTAACTACCAGCTGATTCCGGTGAACCTGAAGAAGAAAGTGACCTGGGAAGACGGGAAAAGCGAGCGCGTGCTGTACACCCCTGAAATCGCTGAAAACCAGCAAATGATCTCGCTGTTATCACCGTTCCAGAACAAAGGCAAAGCGCAGCTGGAAGTGAAAATAGGCGAAACCAATGGTCGTCTGGAAGGCGATCGTGACAAAGTGCGTTTTGTACAGACCAATATGGGGCGGTTGATTCTGGCAGCACAAATGGATCGCACTGGTGCCGACTTTGCGGTGATGAGCGGAGGCGGAATTCGTGATTCTATCGAAGCAGGTGATATCAGCTATAAAAACGTACTGAAAGTGCAGCCATTCGGCAATGTGGTGGTGTATGCCGACATGACCGGTAAAGAGGTGATTGATTACTTGACCGCCGTCGCGCAGATGAAGCCAGATTCAGGTGCCTACCCGCAATTTGCCAACGTTAGCTTTGTGGCGAAAGACGGTAAACTGAACGACCTGAAAATCAAAGGCGAACCGGTCGATCCGGCGAAAACTTACCGCATGGCGACATTAAACTTCAATGCCACCGGCGGGGATGGCTATCCGCGCCTTGATAACAAACCGGGCTATGTGAATACCGGCTTTATTGATGCCGAAGTGCTGAAAGCGTATATCCAGAAAAGCTCGCCGCTGGATGTGAGTGTTTATGAACCGAAAGGTGAGGTGAGCTGGCAGTAATCCGAAAGTGCCGGATGTTCGCATCCGGCACAATGCTTAATCGCGACGGGCGATATCAGCAAATTTGGCATCGAGTATCTTTGCCAGGTCGCTTGCCGCCAGTTCGATATCCAGACCGCGCTTGCCGCCGGAAACATAAATAGTGGCAAATTCTTGTGCGGGGGTGTCGATAATCGTTGGCAGACGTTTTTTCTGCCCCAGTGGGCTAATCCCTCCAACCAGATATCCCGTCGAACGCTGCGCGACCATCGGATCGGCCATCTCAACTTTCTTGGCACCCAGCGCTTTTGCTACTTTTTTAAGATCCAGTTGACCTGCGACCGGCGTAACGGCCACGGCAAGGTGTTTCATATCACCGTTCACTGCGACCAGCAGCGTTTTGTAGACCTGATCCGGATTCAAACCTAATTTTTTGACGACTTCATCGCCAAAATTGGTTTCAGCCGGATCGTGCTCGTAGGTGTGGATTTGAAACGAAATCTTGTTTTTTTCGAGTAATTTAACTGCGGGTGTCATGGTAATTTTCCTGCCTTAAACAAAAAAACGAAGCAAGCATACGCCTGATGGCGGTCCAAAAAAAAGAGTCATCTTGCCTAAGAGTATTGGCAGGATGGTGAGATTGAGCGACAATCGAGTTACACCGTCGCTTAAAGTGACGGCATAATAATAAAAAAATGAAATTCCTCTTTGACGGGCCAATAGCGATATTGGCCATTTTTTTAGCGCAACATCTGCGGCAAATTCCCTTCTCCATACAGGTGTAGTGCACCAACCGCGACCACATATCGCCCCGGCGGCATGGCGCGTAATTTGTCCCGCCAGGCGAGATTTCGCTGATGCATCAGCACATCGTACAGCGACTGACTGAACGTATTAGGCAGCGTTATTTCATTATTTTGTGGCGGTGTATTCAGCCACCAGCTCATCATTTGTTGCAGCAACCGTGCGTTGGTGTGCCAGTGGGTCAGCGTATCGTCCAGCAGCGCCAGTCCGTTGTCAGGGAGCTGGAGCAACATGGCAATCTGGTTTTCTGCCCCTTCCAGTTCAATCACGGGTTTATGTTGTTGCTTCGCCGCCTGCAATAGCTGGTAATCGATACCGTATTCTGCCCGCAGCCCCAGTTTTTGTGCCTGCGTCGCCTGAAGAACCATCGCGATTTGCCACAGCGGTTGAGTAGAAAAGAGCGACGGAGAAATGCCCATCTCCTGGCTAATATGCTGCAGATTTTGGAGTTGCTCCTCGCTAATGCGCTCTTCCAGCGTCTCGCAGGCAGGCAAATTAGCAAAAGGCGTATCGCTGGTGGAAACATCCGCCTCGACGATCAGCGCATCGGCGTTTTTGAGCTTTTTGAGCAAACGGGTGGGCAGGGGAGCCATATCGTGGCTACCCATATGAATACTGCCAATCAGATGAAAATGGCGATTGCCGGGAAGAGAGATATCGATAGCAGGCCAGGTGTAATGATTACCGCGCAGCGCGGCCCAAAGCGTTTTTACCCGGTACAACAGATCCATACGACCTCCCTTTGTGAAATATCATGCTAGCGCGCGGGGAGGGATGGCGCAAATGGAGTTGATTGTTGCACTTGCGCACAGTGCTTGTGTGCATTACAATGATTAAATAATGGACAAGGAGATGAGAGAGGAATGGCTCAAAAGAAAAATATAAGGAGTTTTCGTGATGCCTGGTTGGCTGATTTTTTTGTCCATTCAACGCCACATCGAAAGATCCCTGCTGAAATCCATACCACGTTATCACGAAAGTTGGACATCATTAATGCTGCCACTTCTCATCGGGATTTACGCTCCCCTCCGGGGAACCGATACGAAGAGTTATCCGGGAAATTACAGGAATACTCCTCCATTAGAGTGAATAAACAGTACCGACTGATTTTTAAATGGGTTAATGGCAAGGCCGAAGAATTGTTTTTAGACCCACACAACTACTAAAACATAGCTGTCGTATTGACGAGAAAGGTAAAACTATGAAACAGGCAACAAGAAAACCGACGACACCCGGAGATATTCTTCTCTATGAATATCTGGAACCGCTCGATTTGAAAATCAATGAGTTAGCAGAGTTGCTGCATGTTCATCGTAATAGCGTCAGTGCACTGATCAATAACAATCGTAAACTCACCACTGAGATGGCATTCCGTCTGGCGAAAGTTTTTGATACCACAGTCGATTTTTGGCTAAACCTCCAGGCGGCAGTTGATCTTTGGGAAGTTGAAAACAACATGCGTACCCAGGAAGAATTGGGACGGATTGAAACAGTGGCTGAATATTTGGCACGCCGTGAAGAGCGTGCAAAAAAGGTCGCGTAGAATAATTTCCCTATAACGGATGCGCCACCCTAAAGCAGTGCATCCGCAATGATGTACTTATTCCTTCGGTTTAAACCGCAGCAACCGGTTGGCGTTACTCACTACGGTAATCGACGAGAGCGCCATTGCCGCTCCGGCGACCACCGGGTTAAGCAGCGTACCGGTGAACGGCCACAAAATACCGGCGGCGACCGGAATACCAATGCTGTTGTAGATAAACGCACCGAGCAGGTTCTGCTTCATGTTGCGCAGCGTTGCGCGGGAAATTGCGAGCGCATCCGCAACACCCATCAGGCTATGGCGCATCAGGGTAATCGCCGCGGTTTCAATGGCAACATCACTGCCGCCACCCATCGCAATACCGACATCCGCCTGAGCCAGCGCTGGCGCATCGTTAATGCCGTCGCCCACCATTGCTACCTGACGTCCTTCACTTTGCAGACGTTTGATCGCTTCGGCTTTACCGTCTGGCAGCACGCCGGCTATCACCTCATCAATCCCTGCTTCTTTAGCGATCGCATTGGCGGTGGTCGGGTTATCCCCGGTTAGCATCACCAGGCGATATCCCGCTTTATGCAGGCGTTGCAGCGCCGCCACGCTATCACTACGCAACGGATCGCGTACAGCCAGCAGGGCTACCGCTTTCCCGTCAACCGCCAGCAGCACAGGCGTTGCCCCTTGCGATGCCTGAGCTGAAATATCTGCTTCAATTGCTTTGGTATCGACCTGTTGGTCATTTAACAGCGCCTGATTACCCAGCAATACCGCATGACCTTCAGCTTCACCGCTCACACCCAGCCCGCGCAATGTGCGGAAACCGTTGACCTGCGGCAGCTGCATATCACCTGCTTTATCGAGGATCGCCCGTGCCAGCGGGTGGCTGGAACCTTGCTCCAGCGCCGCCGCCAGACGCAGCGCCTGCGCTTCATCAACATCAGCAAATGTTTTTACTGCGACAACCTGCGGCTTCCCTTCGGTCAGCGTCCCGGTTTTATCGAACACCACGGTGTCGAGCGTACTGGCGCGTTGCAGCGCGTCGGCGTCCCGCACCAGCACGCCAAACTCAGCCGCCCGCCCGACGCCCGAAATAATCGACATCGGCGTCGCCAGTCCCAGCGCACACGGACAGGCGATAATCAGCACCGTGGTGGCAATCACCAGGGTATAAACAATTTGCGGTGCCGGGCCAAAGAAATACCAGATTGCCGCACTGACCAGCGCAATGACTACCACCACCGGCACAAACACAGCGGAGATTTTATCCGCCAGTTGACCGATTTCTGGCTTGCTGCTCTGGGCCTGTCGCACCATGCGAATGATCCGTGACAGCGTAGTATGGCTGCCGACCGCACTGGCGCGAAACAGCACACTGCCGTCCTGTACCACTGTCCCGGCATGGACGCTATCGCCTTCGCCTTTTTGCTGCGGGATTGGTTCGCCCGTCAGCATCGCTTCATCCAGCCACGCTTCGCCCTGGGTAATTTCACCATCTACCGGCACCCGATCACCCGTCGTCAGGCGCAGCAACATACCTGGCTGAACATCTGCCAGCGGCACGTTTTTTTCACCTTCGTTGGTGACCAGGCGCGCCGTCGGTGGGGTTAAATCGAGTAATTTCTCCAGCGCCTTAGAAGAACGCTGACGTGCGCGCGCTTCCAGCATATGACCGAGATTAATCAGACCGATAATCATCGCACTGGCTTCATAGTAAAGATGTCGCGCTTCCATCGGGAACCACTGCGGCCACAGGTTGACGCTCATTGAATAGAGCCACGCCACGCCCGTACCCAGCGCCACCAGCGTATCCATCGTCGCTGCACCGTTCAGCAGGCTTTTCCATGCGCTGCGGTAAAAATGGCCGCCGGCGAAAACCATTACCGCCAGGGTTATCAGGCCGATAACCAACCACAGGCTGCGGTTGTCGGCGGTGACCATCATGTTATCGCCGATCATCCCCCAGACCATCACCGGGATACCCACCGCCAGTGCGACAATCGCCTGCCAGCGGAAGCGCTTCATCGTAGCGACGGCGGTTTCTTGCTGGCGCTCGCGGCGTTTAGCGTCATCTTCAATCGCTTCCGCGCCGTAGCCCGCTTTTTCCACCGCCTGCACTAAATCTTGTGGGGAGGCACTGCCCATCACCAGCGCAGTACGCTCCGCCAGGTTTACCCGTGCCTGAGTGACGCCCGGTACGCTTTGCAACGCATTTTGTACGCGGGTGACACAGCTGGCGCAGCTCATGCCGCTCAGCAGCAACTGCTGGCTGTCATCGTCATCGGCGGTCGCTGCCGGAAGCGCCTCAGAAACCGCTGTCAGTGCTTCCGACGGGATTGATGACTCCGCCAGCGGTTTAGCCTTTGGGTGGCTTACAGATGCGTCATAACCCGCTTGTTTGATGGTTTCGATCAGCTGTTCTGCACTGGCAGTCCCGGTAACGTGCGCTTCAGTGACAGACACATCCGCCTGCTCAACATCCGGGCGCTGTTCGAGACTTTCTTTCACGCGTTTAACGCAGTGACCGCAGGACAGGCCGTCCAGGGTCAGGTCGATAGTTTGTGACATAAAACACTCCTTTTAAGACAGTTTTGACTGGCTGTGATAAAGGTTAAACCTTCCAGCAAGGGGAAGGTCAAGAAATTAATAAACCAGGCGGGTAAAAGTCCGTAAAGATTAAAAAATCGGCTCGATTTGCATCAGGATTAGACATTTATCTCTTTGTTTTCCTGTAGTTAAGTTGCGGGTGCTAAGTTAAATCAGGATGCCTGAAAATTGGCACCGGGGTGAGGAATTACCTCCCGCATCTATAAAAAGGAGTTAACAAAAGATGTTAGATGCAAACAAATTACAGCAGGCAGTGGATCAGGCTTACACCCAATTTCACTCACTTAACGGCGGACAAAATGCCGACTACATTCCCTTTCTGGCGAATGTACCTGGTCAACTGGCAGCAGTGGCTATTGTGACCTGCGATGGCAACATCTATCGCGCGGGTGATAGTGATTACCGCTTTGCGCTAGAATCCATCTCGAAAGTCTGTACGTTAGCCCTTGCGTTAGAAGATGTCGGCCCGCAGGCGGTACAGGACAAAGTTGGCGCTGACCCGACCGGATTGCCCTTTAACTCAGTTATCGCCTTAGAGTTGCATGGCGGCAAACCGCTGTCGCCACTGGTAAATGCTGGCGCTATTGCCACCACCAGCCTGATTAACGCTGAAAATGCCGAACAACGCTGGCAGCGAATTTTACATATCCAACAACAACTGGCTGGTGAGCAGGTAGCGCTCTCTGATGAAGTCAACCAGTCGGAACAAACAACCAACTTCCATAACCGGGCCATTGCCTGGCTGCTGTACTCCGCCGGATATCTCTATTGTGATGCAATGGAAGCCTGTGACGTGTACACCCGTCAGTGCTCCACGCTCATCAATACTGTTGAACTGGCAACGCTTGGCGCGACGCTGGCGGCGGGTGGTGTGAATCCGCTGACGCATAAACGCGTTCTTCAGGCCGACAACGTGCCGTACATTCTGGCTGAAATGATGATGGAAGGGCTGTATGGTCGCTCCGGTGACTGGGCGTATCGCGTTGGTTTACCGGGCAAAAGCGGTGTAGGTGGCGGTATTCTGGCGGTCGTCCCTGGCGTGATGGGAATTGCCGCGTTCTCACCACCGCTGGACGAAGAAGGCAACAGTGTTCGCGGTCAAAAAATGGTGGCATCGGTCGCTAAGCAACTCGGCTATAACGTGTTTAAGGGCTGATCATGATGAACACGGAAGGTAATAACGATAACAAACCCCTCGGTCTATGGAACGTCGTTTCCATCGGTATTGGGGCAATGGTGGGGGCGGGGATCTTCGCGCTGCTGGGGCAGGCTGCGTTGCTAATGGAAGCCTCGACCTGGGTCGCCTTTGCTTTTGGCGGTATTGTGGCGATGTTTTCCGGTTATGCCTATGCGCGCCTAGGGGCGAGCTATCCCAGCAATGGCGGTATTATCGACTTCTTTCGTCGCGGATTAGGCAACGGCGTCTTTTCGCTGGCACTCTCGTTATTGTACCTGTTGACGCTGGCGGTGAGCATCGCCATGGTCGCCCGTGCTTTTGGCGCTTATGCCGTGCAGTTTTTGCATGAAGGCAGTCAGGAGGAGCACCTTATATTGCTCTACGCGTTGGGGATCATTGCGGTGATGACGCTTTTCAACTCCTTAAGCAACCATGCGGTAGGGCGGCTGGAAGTGATCCTCGTCGGCATTAAAATGATGATCCTGTTATTGCTGATCATTGCCGGTGTCTGGTCGCTGCAACCGGCGCATATTTCCGTCTCTGCGCCCCCCAGCTCCGGTGCGTTCTTCTCCTGTATCGGGATAACCTTCCTTGCCTATGCGGGCTTTGGCATGATGGCGAACGCGGCGGATAAAGTGAAAGATCCGCAGGTCATTATGCCACGGGCGTTTCTGGTGGCGATTGGCGTTACCACGTTGCTTTATATCTCGCTGGCGCTGGTTTTGCTTAGCGATGTATCGGCATTAGAGTTAGAAAAATATGCCGATACCGCCGTAGCGCAGGCAGCTTCTCCGCTGCTCGGGCATGTGGGTTATGTGATCGTCGTCATCGGCGCTTTACTGGCGACGGCTTCAGCCATCAACGCGAACCTGTTCGCCGTGTTTAACATCATGGACAACATGGGCAGCGAACGCGAACTGCCGAAGCTAATGAATAAATCCCTGTGGCGGCAGAGTACCTGGGGCAACATCATTGTCGTGGTGTTGATTATGCTGATGACGGCGGCGCTGAATTTAGGCTCACTCGCCAGCGTTGCCAGCGCCACCTTTTTGATTTGCTATCTGGCGGTGTTTGTGGTGGCGATCCGCCTGCGTCATGATATTCACGCCTCGTTGCCGATTCTTATCGTTGGTACGTTGGTGATGTTGTTGGTGATCGTTGGCTTTATCTACAGCCTGTGGTCCCAGGGCAGCCGTGCGCTGATATGGATTATTGGCGCACTCTTACTCAGCCTTATTGTGGCAATGGTCATGAAGCGCAATAAAACCGTATAACATCTCTCTGTGCGCAGTACTTCCTGTATTATTGTGGTGGCGGTCGATATTCGCACTGGCAAAAAAACGTGCTTGAATATTTGTTGAAACCCTTTAACAAAGCACAGGAGGCGTTGCGCGAACGATGAACATTAGCGATGTAGCAAAAATTACCGGCCTGACCAGCAAAGCCATTCGCTTCTATGAAGAGAAGGGGCTGGTGACGCCGCCGATGCGCAGCGAAAACGGTTATCGCACCTACACGCAGCAGCATCTCAACGAACTGACCTTACTGCGCCAGGCACGCCAGGTGGGCTTTAACCTGGAGGAGAGCGGCGAACTGGTGAATCTGTTTAACGATCCGCAGCGTCACAGCGCCGACGTCAAACGTCGTACGCTGGAGAAAGTAGCGGAGATCGAACAGCATATCGAAGAACTGCAATCCATGCGTAACCAGCTGCTGGCGCTGGCGAATGCCTGCCCCGGTGATGACAGCGCCGACTGCCCGATTATCGAAAATCTCTCCGGCTGCTGTCATCATCGGGCGGGGTGATTAAGGCTTGCGAAAATAGTCGTCCATTATTTTCGTCAGCTCCGGACGTTCCCCGTCATCATTGATGGCAAAATCCAGAAAAAAAGCATCTGCTTGCGGCGTTCGGTTTTGCGCCATCAACCGGAAGGTGAGGGGGCCTGACCAGGTTTCGGATGGGCTGATGTGCTTATCAGGGCCGAAACTCTCCCATGCGTTGGGCGGTAATGTTTTGCACGCGGTGAGTTTTGGTATGTGGTGTTGCAGCTCTGTTTTGTGCAGACATTCCCCGCCAGGAAATACCAGGGTTTGTTGCTCATCATTAAAATGGGTTGCCGTGCTGAGCACCTGTGTTTTGAGCGGTCGCCCTTCCAGCGCGGCGGCAGTAGCCTTATGGTGTCCGTCGAGCAGAACGCAGAGATAGGAATCAGGGAGATACCAGGCCAGAGCGCGGGCGATTCCAGTTTTCGAGAGCAGACAAAAACCGGGCGGCTCCCTGTTCACCCTCCGCAAAACCGCTGTAGACAAATTCCGCACAGGTAGGGCAACCAGCCTCGGACCAGAAACGTATTAACGGGACATCCTTGCCAGCAGAGCGAATGGATAAGACCGTGCGAGTGCGGATCGTAAATCACACATTGACGCAGAAATCCTTTCCCGGACTTCACCGAAAAAATGACGCCCGCAGCGGTATTTTTCAGCAGACGTACTTCAGGTTTTCGAAAGGGGAAAAAGCATGGCCACTCCTTAGCCAAAATTTCAGTTCCCTGAACTGTGCCAGAAAATTACGCTGGTGACTATTGCTCTGGAAATGGAAACGGTGTCCTTACCCATTAATCCCCGTTTGTACCGAAAGAATATGTTGCAAACTTTCTACCATAATGCGCCCCGACTGAAATAAGCCTTCCTGGATTTCATTGTTAACATTCACAGCGTGAACCAGGGAGGCTAATAACACCACTTGCAAGAAGGCAAAAATAAACGCACCGATAATCATAATATGCGTCAGGGGGATTTTCCTTTGCTCCTTCATTTTAAATAACCCACAAACTGGCCTTCTTTCATTAAGGCGACTTTTCCTGTGTGATGATAAACAATGACATTATACAGACCCGACTGATAAACCGTGGCATCGGCATTATCTTCATCTATGGCACATAATGAATCATTGAGATAAGCAAAATTCTTACTACTCATTCTAAAGGTCATGCCAAATCCTTTATAAATGGCTTTTTTTGCCGCCTGGGCATGTTGTGCGGCTTCTGCATTTTTAAATGCCTGCGCTTCAGAAGCACTTAAAATAGCCGTCTGGCGCTGCTGTTCTGCGAGATAACAGGTGTCATGGCTGACGCCCTGCGCCTGACAATCTGCGATGCGGGAAGCGGGTGAGCTACAGCCAGCCAGTAATATAACCGCCAGCAGGGAAAAGGATTTAATGGAGCTATTCATCATTGTTAACCTTAAATAATGTGCGAATTAATGAAGAGGTGAAACCCGGCAAGCTTCCTTGCTCTTATTTATATTGAGGATTGAAATATTAGAACGAATATCCTACGCCGACACCTGCGCCGAAATCAGATTGCGTATCCGCAGAAATACCGGCTTTAAGTACCGTATGCGTTCCGGCATTAAAAGATGCTCCGACAGACACCGCAGATTCACCGTTGAAGGTTCCCGCTCCCGCTGACACCATCATCACGTCACCGGTTTTAACCTGTGGTTGTGAGGCGATAGCGATGGCAGATGCAGTTCCCGCATTGGCTTCTTTACGGTTGTCCTCAACTTCGTTTTTCAGCGAACTGAAATGGTTATTGAGCGTGTTAATTTGTTGGCTGTTATCTGCGACCCGTTTTTGCGTGTTGCTTAACTGTTGCTGCGTTTGTGCGGAATCTTGTCTCAGACTTTCAATTTGCTCATGTGCCTGGACAGACTTCTGCGCCAGACTTTGCATTTGTTTATCGTATTGAGCCCTTTCTTTTTGCTGTTGTGCTGCCACATCGGTTGTCAGTGCATTCATTTTCTGCCCTTGTTCCGTGGTAGTGCGCTGATTAGCCTCATTTTGAGCCGCCAGTCTGGCATTAATCATCTCCTGATAATGCGCAGTATTTTGCGTATCTCCAGTCGCGGCGAGCGTTTTTTGTGTGGCTACGATCTGCGCCTGTTGCTCTGTAATTTGCGTTTGCTGGGCATCAGTTACCGCAGACTGTCGGGCGTTGATCATGCTCTGATAACGGGCAGGTGTCTGTGCATCACCTGTAGCGGCAACGGTTTTTTGTCCTGCGTCAGGATCTGTCTGGACAGTGGGAGTCTGAGTGGTATCAGGTGTTTCAGAAGGGATGTAGTGATGTTCAGTCAAATAGGTATACGCAGCGGGGCTGTTGTCTGTGCGTTCTAAAAAGCGGGTAATCTTCTGCTCAATCTCCGATTGCGACATGCCAGAGTTAATGGCTGAAAGCTCTGTTGCCGCCGCTTCAATGGTATCACCAGCTAAAACAACAGGGCTGGATGTTGCTGAAATTATGAGTGCCAGTAAAGCTACGTTTACAGTTTTCATTCATTTTCTCTTGTTCAAAATAAGTCGCATTAATGTTTCTATAAGAAACAAATAATATTATTTTAAGAAATAAACTGCGTTGCAATTTAATCGAAATCTACGCCGCCATTTGTGTGATGTAAAGCGCATTTTTGTCTGGTGTAAGCGTAAACACCACCAATAAGAAACAAAAAATGTTTCTTATATAAATAAAATCGAAAATCATTTTGTGCTCTTTCAATGTAAAAAAGAGTAAAGACTTGTTTTGATAAGCGAAATAAATTCTGTTTCTGGACTAAACGTGAAGCGGTTCCTGATGTGTGCTAAAATGCGTTTCTTTGATAAATCTCAATTTTTAAGAGGTTTACGCCAGGCAGGAAAATTTAAATGAATGAATTTGAGAAGATTTTTAATGAAATGAATCTGGACCGGGCATTGTTACCGATCCTTTTTCGTTCGAACCGGTCGACAGTGTGGAAGTATTTAAGCGGCGATAGTACGGCTCCTGCCTCTGCCATGTCGCTGATCATGCTGTTGCAGTTGATCCAGAAACGAAACCCCGATCTGTTAGCCGAATGGTTAACGCTTTCTGATTTCACCATTCCGCCAGAAGTTTACCTGGACCAACCTGATTACTGGAAAGGGTGGGTGTATACCCAACACAAGGTCAATAAAAACGTCCTGGAATATCTAAAAAAACACTATCCGGATGAAGACCAAAAAAGTATGGGTAAAGGCCGGGAAGAGTAATTTTGCCTCTACTCGGCTATATGCCGGATGCGGCGCAAGCGCCTTATCTGGCCTACGATTCGGGCATATTTTGTAGGCATGATAAGACGCGCCAGCGTCGCATCAGGCGATGACCGCACGGATAATCAGCGTTATCCCTTCTATCGCAATCACCTCAACATGCGTACCTGCACTGAGATCCTCGCTGGCGCTGACAGGCCATGAACTGTCACCGACGCGCATATGACCACGCCCGTTGACCAGCGGAGATTCCAGAACAAAACGTCGGCCAATCAACTGCTGCCCGCGCTGGTTTAAATGACTGTCGCTGTGCTTTTGTTCGCGCACCCGCCGCGACAACCATTTCCACCACAGCCAGGCGGCGAGCAGCGTCAGGACGGCAAACATTACCCCTTGCCACTCCCAACCCAGCGGCAGCAACCAGACCACCAGACCGGTAATCACCGCTGCCACGCCGCTCCACAACAGATAACCATTGCCGCCCAACATCTCGGCTGCCAGCAGCAAACCGCCGAGACTTAGCCAGAAAATATGTGGATGAACGACCATTAACTCCATCATGGCTGAGTCCGTTTGTTGGCGCTGTCTTTCACCAGCTCGGCAATCCCGGCAATCGACCCCATCAGGCTGCTGGCCTCTAATGGCATCATCACTACTTTGCTGTTACTGGACGAACCGATCTGCTGTAACGCTTCGGTGTATTTCTGTGCGACGAAGTAGTTCACCGCCTGAATATCACCGGAGGCAATGGCTTCAGATACCATTTTGGTGGCGCGGGCTTCTGCTTCGGCAGAACGTTCACGCGCTTCGGCCTGTAAGAATGCCGATTGACGTTCACCTTCCGCTTTCAGGATTTGCGACTGTTTTTCACCTTCAGCTTTGAGGATTTCCGCCTGACGGATCCCTTCCGCTTCAAGGATGTAAGCGCGTTTGGTACGTTCCGCTTTCATCTGCGCGTTCATTGAAGAGATAAGCTCTGCCGGTGGGCGCACGTCGCGAATTTCAATACGGGTGACTTTAATCCCCCACGGGTTGGTGGCTTCATCGACAATACGCAGCAGGCGTGAGTTGATGCTGTCGCGCTGAGAGAGCATTTCGTCAAGTTCCATTGAACCCAGCACGGTACGGATGTTAGTCATGGTCAGGTTGATGATCGCCAGCTCCAGATTGCTGACTTCATAAGCCGCGCGCGGCGCGTCAATCACCTGAATAAAGCACACGGCGTCGATGGTAACGTTGGCGTTATCTTTCGAGATAACTTCCTGGGAAGGGATATCGAGCACTTGCTCCATCATATTGATCTTGCGACCAATGCGATCCATAAACGGCACCACCAGACTGAGCCCCGGCTGTAACGTTTTGGTATAGCGACCAAAACGTTCTACTGTCCACTGATAGCCCTGCGGCACGATTTTGACGCCCGCGCCGACAATGACCAGCGCGACAAAAATGAGAATCGGGATAAAGATAAGCATCGGAAAAACCTCCTGTTGTACCGTCCATAATCAGCAAAATTGCTGCTTGATTAAACAAATTATACCTGATTACTGAAAGAGAGTTTCCCCTTATTCCTGCGAAGGATAAACTGTTTTTAGTAAAAATCAGAAAAAGGGAACAGTGATGCAGGAAAATAGTCCTTTGCTTCAGCTACAAAACGTAGGATATCTGGCGGGTGATGCGAAGATTCTTAATAACATCAATTTTTCGCTGTGTGCTGGCGAATTTAAGTTAATTACCGGTCCTTCTGGTTGTGGCAAAAGTACGCTGCTAAAAATAGTTGCTTCATTGATCAGCCCAACCAGCGGAACGTTACTGTTTGAAGGTGAGGATGTCAGCACACTAAAGCCAGAAATCTACCGCCAGCAAGTCTCTTATTGCGCCCAGACGCCGACGCTGTTTGGCGACACGGTATACGATAATCTGATCTTTCCTTGGCAGATCCGTAACCAGCAGCCTGACCCAGCCATTTTTCTCGATTTTCTCGAACGCTTCGCCTTACCGGACACCATTTTGACGAAGAATATCGCCGAGCTATCTGGTGGGGAAAAACAACGCATCTCATTGATTCGTAACCTGCAATTTATGCCGAAGGTTTTATTGCTGGATGAAATAACCAGTGCGCTGGACGAAAGTAATAAACATAACGTTAATGAGATGATCCACCGTTATGTGCGCGAGCAAAATATTGCCGTGCTGTGGGTGACACACGATAAAGACGAAATTAATCATGCGGATAAAGTGATTACACTGCAACCGCATGCCGGAGAAATGCAGGAAGCACGCTATGAACTCGCATAATATTACTAACGAATCATTAGCACTGGCATTGATGCTGGTGGTGGTGGCAATCTTAATTAGCCATAAAGAAAAACTGGCGCTGGAGAAAGATATTCTCTGGAGCGTCGGGCGAGCGATAATTCAGCTGATTATTGTCGGCTATGTGCTGAAGTATATTTTCAGCGTGGATGATGCCAGCCTGACATTATTGATGGTGTTATTTATCTGCTTTAATGCGGCGTGGAATGCGCAAAAACGCAGTAAATATATTGCTAAAGCTTTTATCTCATCGTTTATTGCCATTACGGTCGGGGCGGGAATTACCCTGGCGGTGCTGATTCTCTCAGGGTCGATTGAATTTATCCCGATGCAGGTGATCCCTATCGCCGGGATGATAGCCGGCAACGCCATGGTAGCGGTGGGGTTGTGTTACAACAATTTAGGGCAACGGGTCATTAGCGAACAGCAACAGATTCAGGAGAAACTGAGTCTTGGCGCGACGCCGAAACAGGCTTCAGCGATATTGATTCGCGACAGTATTCGCGCGGCTTTAATTCCGACGGTCGATTCAGCAAAAACGGTAGGCTTAGTGAGTTTACCAGGAATGATGTCCGGGCTGATATTTGCCGGGATTGATCCGGTGAAGGCGATTAAATATCAGATTATGGTGACCTTTATGCTGCTCTCAACCGCCAGCCTGTCGACCATTATTGCCTGCTATTTAACCTATCGTAAGTTTTACAATTCGCGCCACCAGTTGGTGGTGACGCAATTGAAGAAGAAATGATGCGATGCCGGATGCGCAGCATCGCATCCGGCGTTGTGGTTCATGTGCCGATCAACGGAAACTCAATACAACAACGCATACAGCTGGCGGCGATACTTCGACGCCAGTGCATCACCCGTACCCAGCGCAGCGAGGATCTCCTGGAACGTTTTACGCGTCTGACCGTCTGCGGCGGTGAGATCTTTACGCAGATGCCCGAACAGCAACTCCAGCGCCTCTTCATTGCGCCCAACCTGATGCAGTTGCAGCGCCAGTTGCGTCGCCAGTGCGGCATCTTCTGGATTCTCCGCCACCTGCTGTTGCAACTGTTGAATTTCCGGCGTATCAGCCGCCTGCTTCAGCAGTTCGATTTGCGCCACCAGCCCCTGGTAGCGGGTGTCCTGATCCTGCAACGGAATGGTTTTCAGCACCGCTTCTGCATCTTCAGAACGGTTCAGCGCAATCAGCGTTTCTGCCAGCAGCAGGCCGATCTCCCCGTTCTGATTCGACAACTGCCAGGCGTCTTTCAGCAATGGCAAGGCGTCGGTGTAATTGCCTTCCTGCATCAGCTGCATCGCCTGCTGCGCTTTCAGCTCTTCTTCGCGCGGCAGCACTTTATCCAGCAGGGCGCGGATCGCCTCTTCCGGTTGCGGCCCCTGGAAGCCATCTACCGGTTGCCCGTTCTGGAACAGATACACGGTCGGAATCGCGCGCAGACCAAACTGGGCGGCAATCATCTGCTCCGCGTCGCAGTCCAGCTTCGCCAGAATAAATTGCCCGTTGTACTGCGCCGCGAGGCTTTCCAGGATCGGGGTTAACTGCAAACAGTGCTGGCTACGTTCAGACCAAAAATAGAACAGCACCGGAGTGGTCATCGACTGTTCAAGAACCTGTTGCAGGTTAGATTCGTTAATGTTGACAATATTTTCTACGGACATGGAGTCGCTCTCTGTTGTCGATATTTTCTTTGACATGGGGGCTTAAGCGCGCGCTTCAACTCACCCCTGCAATATTTTGTCCATCACGCGCCCCGGCAGTAGGCGCTTAAGCACCATTACCGCCCAGGTCACCAGCGTTACCGGATAGCGCATCTTCGGCTTCTCGCTAATAAAAGCATGGCGTACTTTGTCCACCACCGCTTCCGGTCCCAACGTAAAGCGGGCGGCGATGCCGGGATTTTCGACTGGTTTATCACTTTGCGTCTGGTTGACGTTGTCGGTGAAGCGAGTACGAATGGGACCGGGTTCGATCAGGCTGACTTTAATTCCACAGTGGCGTAGCTCCATGCGCAGCGCGTCTGACCACGCCTCCAGCGCATATTTACTGGCCGCGTAAGCGCCACGACCCGGTGTGGAGATTAATCCCATCACCGATGAGGTCATCACAATACGCCCTTCACCGTGCGGCAACATCGCGGGTAACAGGCGCATGGTGAGCTGGTGTGCGCCGAAAAAGTTGGCGGAAAACTGCTGTTCCATCTGCGCACGGCTGATGGTGGAAAGGGGGCCATACATGCCGAATCCGGCATTGTTAAAGATCCCATACAGACAATTATCGGTCAGGGCGATCACTTCGTCGGCTGCGCGATCAACACATTCTGGCGAATCCAGATCGATCAACACGCCGGTAAATCCCATGCTGTTCATGCGCTCAACATCATCCGCTTTCCGGCAACCTGCCAGCACATGAAAACCCTGGCGTTTTAATTCGAGCGCGCTTTCCAGGCCAATTCCACTGGAACATCCGGTAATTAAGACCGATTTTTGCATAACTTTACCTGTCAGGATCTCCGTTGCTTTATGAGTCATGATTTACTAAAGGCTGCAACTGCTTCGCCATCCAGTCGGCAATAAACGGCTGGGCGTCGCGGTTGGGATGAATACCGTCATCCTGCATCCATTGTGGTTTGAGGTAGACCTCTTCCATAAAAAAGGGCAGCAGCGGAACATCAAACTCTTTGGCGAGTTTGGGGTAAATGGCGCTAAAGGCTTCATTATAACGGCGACCATAGTTTGCAGGCAGACGTATTTGCATTAACAATGGTTCAGCGTTGGTGGCTTTGACCTCCTGCAAAATCTGGCGCAGCGTTTGCTCGGTTTGTTGTGGCTGAAAACCACGCAAACCGTCATTGCCGCCCAGTTCAACCAGCACCCAACGCGGCTGATGCTGTTTCAGCAGAGCCGGAAGGCGCGCCAGCCCTTGTTGCGAGGTGTCGCCGCTGATGCTGGCATTGACTACCGACGTTTTACTCTGCCACTTATCATTCAACAAGGCAGGCCAGGCCGCGCTGGCAGACATTCGATACCCGGCGCTCAGGCTATCACCCAGAATCAATAACGTGTCCGCTGCAGCGGCACGGAAGGTTAACAGGACCAGGAACAGGAAGGGCAAATGCCAGCGGAAAACATTGTTGAAGTTCATCATCTTAAGAAGTCCGTCGGTCAGGGGGAGCATGAACTCTCCATCCTCACCGGAGTTGAGCTGGTTGTCAAACGTGGCGAGACCATCGCGCTGGTGGGCGAGTCGGGATCGGGTAAGTCAACCTTGCTGGCGATCCTCGCCGGGCTGGATGACGGCAGCAGTGGCGAAGTAAATCTGGTGGGACAACCGCTACATAATATGGACGAAGAAGCGCGGGCAAAGTTACGCGCGAAGCACGTAGGTTTTGTTTTTCAGTCATTTATGTTAATTCCTACCCTTAACGCGCTGGAAAACGTCGAGCTTCCGGCGCTGCTGCGCGGTGAAAGTAGCGTGGAAAGTCGTAACGGGGCAAAAGCGTTGCTCGAACAGTTAGGACTGGGTAAACGTCTGGATCATCTTCCGGCACAGCTTTCCGGCGGCGAACAGCAACGAGTGGCGCTGGCGCGAGCTTTTAATGGTCGGCCTGATGTGCTGTTTGCCGACGAACCCACCGGCAATCTTGACCGCCAGACGGGCGATAAAATTGCCGACCTGCTGTTTTCCCTCAACCGTGAACATGGCACCACGTTGATTATGGTGACCCACGACCTGCAACTGGCGGCACGCTGCGACCGCTGCTTACGGCTGGTGAACGGGCAGTTGCAGGAGGAAGCATGATTGCACGTTGGTTCTGGCGCGAATGGCGCTCGCCGTCGCTATTAATTGTCTGGCTGGCGCTAAGCCTGGCGGTGGCCTGCGTGCTGGCGCTGGGCAATATCAGCGATCGCATGGAGAAGGGCTTAAGCCAGCAAAGCCGGGAGTTTATGGCGGGCGATCGGGCGTTGCGCAGTTCGCGCGAAGTGCCGCAAGCGTGGCTGGAGGAAGCGCAAAAGCGCGGCCTGAAAGTCGGCAAGCAGCTGACTTTCGCCACCATGACATTTGCAGGCGACACACCGCAGCTGGCGAACGTCAAAGCGGTGGATGATATCTACCCGATGTATGGCGATCTGCAAACCAATCCCCCAGGCCTGAAACCGCAGGCGGGCAGCGTATTGCTGGCCCCACGCCTGATGGCACTGCTTAACCTGAAAACGGGCGACACCATTGACGTGGGCGATGCCACCTTGCGGATTGCCGGAGAAGTGATTCAGGAACCGGATTCCGGTTTTAACCCCTTCCAGATGGCTCCGCGTCTGATGATGAATCTGGCGGATGTCGATAAAACCGGAGCCGTGCAGCCGGGAAGTCGGGTCACCTGGCGCTATAAATTCGGCGGCAACGAGAACCAGCTCGACGGCTATGAGAAATGGTTGTTACCCCAGCTTAAACCCGAACAACGCTGGTACGGTCTGGAACAGGACGAAGGCGCGCTGGGGCGCTCGATGGAACGCTCGCAACAGTTCCTGCTGCTTTCGGCGCTTCTGACCTTGCTGCTGGCAGTGGCAGCGGTGGCGGTGGCGATGAATCATTACTGTCGCAGTCGCTACGATCTGATGGCGATCCTCAAAACGCTGGGAGCAGGGCGAGCGCAATTGCGTAAGTTAATCGTCGGTCAGTGGTTGATGGTGCTGGCGCTTTCAGCCGTTACCGGTGGTGCGATAGGCCTGTTGTTCGAAAACGTGTTGATGGTGCTGCTCAAGCCCGTTTTGCCTGCTGCACTACCGCCAGCCAGCCTCTGGCCGTGGTTGTGGGCGCTGGGCACCATGACGGTCATCTCGCTGCTGGTGGGGCTACGACCGTACCGCTTGTTGCTGGCAACGCAGCCTTTACGCGTATTACGTAATGATGTGGTCGCGAACGTCTGGCCGCTGAAGTTTTATCTGCCGATTGTCAGTGTGGTGGTTGTGCTGCTGCTCGCCGGATTAATGGGTGGCAGCATGCTGCTTTGGGCGGTGCTGGCGGGCGCGGTAGTACTGGCTTTGCTGTGCGGTGTGCTGGGCTGGATGCTGCTGAATGTACTTCGCCGCATGACGCTGAAATCGCTACCTCTGCGCCTGGCGGTTAGCCGCCTGTTACGTCAGCCGTGGTCAACGTTAAGCCAGCTTTCGGCATTTTCGCTCTCCTTTATGCTGCTGGCGCTGTTGCTGGTATTGCGTGGCGATCTGCTCGACCGCTGGCAGCAGCAGCTACCTCCAGAAAGCCCGAACTACTTTTTAATTAACATCGCCACAGAACAGGTAGCACCGCTAAAAGCGTTCCTCGCGGAACATCAGATAGTCCCGGAATCGTTTTATCCGGTGGTGCGGGCGCGGCTGACGGCGATTAACGATAAGCCGACAGAAGGCAATGAAGATGAGGCGCTCAATCGCGAACTCAATCTTACCTGGCAAAATACGCGGCCCGATCATAATCCGATTGTCGCCGGTAACTGGCCGCCAAAAGCCGATGAAGTGTCGATGGAAGAGGGGCTGGCG
The DNA here is from genome assembly GCF_046486405.1 of Escherichia sp. WS338. Classification (NCBI taxonomy): domain Bacteria; kingdom Pseudomonadati; phylum Pseudomonadota; class Gammaproteobacteria; order Enterobacterales; family Enterobacteriaceae; genus Escherichia; species Escherichia sp. WS338. The sequence continues at coordinate 136,039 of NZ_JBJQLL010000003.1, forward strand.
AAACGCTTAAACGTTGCCCTCGGTGATACCGTGACTTTTATGGGCGATACCCAGGAGTTCCGCGCTAAAGTGACCAGCCTGCGCAAAGTGGACTGGGAAAGTCTGCGGCCTAATTTCTATTTTATTTTCCCTGAAGGGGCATTAGACGGGCAACCGCAGAGCTGGCTTACCAGTTTCCGCTGGGAGAATGGCAACGGCATGTTGACGCAACTCAACCGCCAGTTCCCTACTATTAGCCTGTTAGACATTGGCGCGATTTTAAAACAGGTCGGTCAGGTGCTGGAGCAGGTAAGTCGGGCGCTGGAGGTGATGGTGGTGCTGGTCACCGCCTGCGGTATGTTGCTGTTGCTGGCACAGGTGCAGGTGGGAATGCGTCAGCGTCATCAGGAGCTGGTGGTGTGGCGCACACTCGGTGCGGGGAAAAAACTGCTGCGTACCACGTTGTGGTGTGAGTTCGCCATGCTTGGGTTTGTTTCTGGCCTGGTAGCCGCAATTGGTGCGGAAACGGCGCTGGCAGTGTTGCAGGCGAAAGTGTTTGATTTTCCGTGGGAGCCAGACTGGCGATTGTGGATTGTGCTGCCGTGCAGCGGTGCACTGCTGCTGTCGCTTTTCGGCGGCTGGCTGGGTGCGCGATTGGTTAAGGGTAAGGCGCTGTTCAGGCAGTTTGCGGGGTGATGACAGGCGTTAGATTGCCTGATGCGCTACGCTTATCAGGCCTACGAGGATCGTGCAATATATTGATTTTGCAAGATTGTGTAGGCCGGATAAGGCGTTTACGCCGCATCTGGCATGAACAGTGTGCATTTTGGCAATAAATATGAAACCAACTGTCATGTCGGTTTTTTTAAAGGCCGAAGGTGGTAAACCTTCGGCCTTAGCTACGTTTCCTCAGTTATTCAATAAACTGACGGATCAGTTCCAGCAGCGCGATTAGCGCCTTAAGAACGATGAGAACTTTATCGAGAAAAGTTTTCATCCGTTGCTCCCTTAAGGGAGAAAGACAATCACAGCTTACCCTTACGTTGCCTGTAACTATGATTTTCTTCATGTGCTAGATGAGGACTGCCTCTCTCCAAATTAGAGCACCAGAATCAGCACCACCTGTATCCTGACCAGGACTTAAAAGTACTTTTCCGCACTGCGGTAGTCCCTTGAGGCAGTATCACTACTAGCGTCGGGATTGTATCGCCAACATAGCTGTTTGAATATGTAGGCATCCTGACTTATAATTCACTTGCTAGATGAGGACTGTTTCATTTCTGCCCGGAACCACCAAGTCTTGGGCGGAAAAAATAAAAAAACCGACTGTCATGTCGGTTTTTTTATATCTGTATTCTGGTGCAACCATTCTGTTCTCACGACAATCGCCGTTTCAGAATACCGCCCATCACTGCGTCTTAACCCATTCCGCCACTTCCGCCCACTCACCGCGAAAGACAACTTTTTCCGCTTTTTTCTCAAGCTGATAGCGATACATCGGGTCGTAATATTCTTCAAGTAACGGCACCAGCCAGGCCAGATGACCGTCGGTGCTGCCGGTGGTAAGTTGCGTTGTCAGCGCCGCATCCAGCCTTGCAGCCAGTTCGTTATAGCGCTGTAGCCCCAGCCGACGCTTAATCGCCGAAAGTCCGTGATGCAGGTATTCGCAATACTCCTGCCAGCCCTGTTCGTCGCCGTACGCGTGGGTAAAATCATGATGCATACGCAGGAAATATTCTTCGTTCAGCCGCTCAAGACGGATCTCAAACGGATCTTCTACTACCGCAATCGCCGCCTGGGTCATTCGCTCGCGCAGGCATTCCGGCAGGTGATTCGAACCGATCATCCGGCTTTCGTCTTCCAGCACCCACAGGCGCAAATTCTGACGGGCGTCGGTTTTTAGCATTTCGGCAGCCAGCAGGTTTTCAAAACTCGCCTGGCTAAGTTGTGGTTGTAAGGTGCGACCAAACGCCGAACCGCGATGACGCGCCAACCCTTCCAGATCAACACCGTTCGGCTGTTGCTGCACTAACAGCGTTTTACCGCTGCCGGTACAACCGCCAATCAGCACTATCGGTTTTTGTGCCAGTTCAATAGTCGCCTGAATCGCGGTCTGGCGCAGTGCCTTATAACCGCCTTCCACCAGCGGATAATCAATCCCCGCTGCATGCAACCAGCTTTGCACAATATGTGAGCGCTGACCGCCTCGGGCGCAGCAGAGAATACCGTGCGGATTTTGCAGGCACGCTGCCCGCCAGGCGTCCATGCGCTGCTGACGAATTTCACCCGCCACCAGTTTATGACCCAGCGCCAGCGCCGCGTCTGACCCTTGCTGTTTATAGCAGGTGCCAACGGCGGCGCGTTCATCGTTATTCATTAACGGCAGGTTGATAGCGGCAGGCATTGCGCCTTGCTCAAACTCGATGGGGGCGCGAACATCAATAATGGGCGTATCAGCAATCAGCAGGGCACGATAGTCCTGTTCCGTGTGTCTCTCTTGCATAGTAAAAAGTGAACCTCAAATCAGCTTGCGCGCTATTTTACGCGCCAACGCGCAAGGAAACTTGATTTTTAACTGCGTGGGTTGCCGAAAATTTCTAAAAATCCGCTGATTTCCGGCCTGCGCTGGGTAAACAAGGTCACAATATCTTCTACCGCTTTGCCGCTGCCAAATTTGCGCCATGCCAGACTCAATGGTGAAGGAGGGCGCATCGTTGGGATTACCCGGCTGACCAGTTGTTGATTATCGATCATTGACTGGCAAAGTGATTTTGGCAAAAAACCAATGCCAACGCCCGCCAGATGGGCGGCGATTTTCGTTTCCATATCGGGAACAATAATCTCTTTTTGCCCCGGCAATCGCCAGGCGACGCGTTTGGTTAGTGTGCGGGCGCTGTCTTCAATATTAACCGCCGGAAAGCGCCGCAACTGTGCTTCTGTTAGCGGCTCTTCAACGTTCGCCAGCGGATGATCCGCCGCCATGACAAAGCGCCATTGCACCGATCCTAAGGGATCAAGACTAAAGGTATTTGCCAGCGCCTCGGTTCCCGTGACGCCGATAGCCAGTGAAAAACCTTCGTATAATAGCGAATCCCAGACGCCCATATAGATTTGTCGGGAGATGTGAAATTGGGTAAACGGGTAACGTTCATTTAGCCACGCCAGCAGCCTGGCAACGGCCTGAGGGTTATAGAGCAGGTTGTTGATGACGATATTCACCTGGCGTTCCACGCCATCATTCACCTGTTGTAACTCGCTGGGCATACTTTCCAGCCAGCTCAGCCAGTCTCTGGCCTGACAAAGTAGATGCTCGCCAGCCGCCGTCAACGTCACGCTACGAGTCGTACGGAAAAACAGCGCTACTCCGGTATTCTCTTCCAGAAGTTTAATGCGATAACTGATCGTCGCCGTGGTTTTACATAATCGTTCTGCCGCTTTTGAAAAACTTCCTGTTTCAGCAACCGCAATGAAAGTCCGCAAGGTTTCTGGATCGAACATCTTCAGGTATCCCCTTTTAAATCCGCAAGTTGCGTGATTTTCTTATCCTCTGATTTATCAGTATTTTTACATGATAACCCTGTTCAATTTGTGGACTAAATCTAGTTTTGGAAAAATATTCCAACTTTTGTATTGATGTTGTTCTCTTAAGGTTTTAGATTGCCTGTTATTGAAACCAAGCTGACCGGTCGGCGGTGGTTGAACGGAATTATGTTACAAGGACAAAAAGATGAAACTTCAGGTATTACCGTTAAGTCAGGAAGCCTTTAGTGCTTATGGCGACGTAATCGAAACGCAGCAACGGGATTTTTTCCATATTAACAATGGCCTGGTGGAGCGTTACCACGATTTGGCGCTGGTTGAGATTCTTGAGCAAGACCGTACGCTTATCAGCATTAACCGAGCGCAACCGGCGAATCTGCCGCTGACCATTCACGAACTCGAACGTCATCCGCTGGGTACTCAGGCCTTTATCCCGATGAAAGGTGAAGTGTTTGTGGTAGTCGTGGCGTTAGGTGACGACAAACCAGACCTGTCAACGCTGCGGGCGTTTATTACCAACGGTGAACAGGGGGTGAATTACCATCGTAACGTCTGGCATCACCCACTTTTCGCCTGGCAGCGCGTCACCGATTTTCTGACCATCGATCGCGGCGGCAGTGACAACTGTGATGTTGAAAGTATTCCTGAACAGGAACTCTGTTTTGCGTGACGCCTGCAACCGACTTGCATAAGATAAACGAATTGTTCATTGTTTATGCTCACTTGTAGGTCGGAGTTAACGTAGGTATGACGGAAGTTAGACGGCGCGGCAGGCCAGGACAGGCGGAGCCTGTGGCACAGAAGGGCGCACAGGCGTTAGAGCGGGGAATTGCGATTCTGCAATATCTGGAAAAAAGTGGGGGAAGTTCGTCGGTTAGCGATATTTCTCTCAATCTGGATTTGCCGCTCTCCACGACCTTTCGCTTGCTGAAGGTTTTACAGGCAGCGGATTTTGTCTATCAGGACAGTCAGTTAGGCTGGTGGCATATAGGATTAGGTGTCTTTAACGTCGGTGCAGCGTACATCCATAACCGCGATGTCCTCTCCGTCGCCGGGCCGTTTATGCGCCGCCTGATGTTACTTTCCGGCGAAACGGTCAATGTCGCGATCCGTAACGGCAATGAAGCGGTATTAATTGGTCAGTTAGAGTGTAAATCGATGGTCAGGATGTGTGCGCCGCTGGGCAGTCGTCTGCCGCTGCATGCTTCCGGTGCGGGCAAGGCGCTGCTTTATCCGCTGGCGGAAGAAGAGTTGATGAGCATCATTCTGCAAACCGGTTTGCAGCAGTTTACGCCAACGACGCTTGTGGATATGCCCACCTTGCTGAAGGACCTGGAACAAGCGCGTGAACTGGGCTATACCGTAGATAAAGAAGAGCATGTTGTCGGCCTGAATTGCATAGCTTCAGCAATTTACGATGATGTAGGTAGTGTTGTTGCCGCTATCTCCATCTCCGGGCCTTCATCAAGACTGACAGAAGATCGTTTTGTCAGTCAGGGTGAGCTGGTCAGAGACACCGCCCGCGATATCAGCACGGCGTTGGGACTGAAAGCACATCCATAGTGTCTGTCGTATCCCGCTCTGCGGAGCGGGTTTTTTTGACAAAATTTGAAAGTTGGAAAAATTTTCCAATTAATAGAGGTAGGAATAAAATGGCAAAAATGAGAGCCGTTGACGCGGCAATGTATGTGCTGGAGAAAGAAGGTATCACCACCGCCTTCGGCGTTCCGGGAGCTGCAATCAATCCGTTCTACTCAGCGATGCGTAAGCACGGCGGTATTCGTCACATTCTGGCGCGTCATGTGGAAGGTGCTTCGCACATGGCGGAAGGTTATACCCGCGCAACGGCAGGGAATATCGGCGTATGTCTGGGGACTTCCGGTCCTGCGGGCACGGACATGATCACCGCGCTCTATTCCGCTTCTGCTGATTCCATTCCTATTCTGTGTATTACCGGCCAGGCTCCGCGCGCCCGTCTGCATAAAGAAGATTTCCAGGCCGTTGATATTGAAGCAATTGCTAAACCGGTCAGCAAAATGGCGGTTACAGTTCGTGAAGCGGCGCTGGTGCCTCGTGTGCTGCAACAGGCGTTTCACCTGATGCGTTCTGGTCGCCCGGGTCCGGTACTGGTGGATTTACCGTTCGACGTACAGGTTGCGGAAATCGAGTTTGATCCTGATATGTACGAACCGCTGCCGGTCTACAAACCTGCTGCCAGCCGTATGCAGATCGAAAAAGCTGTAGAAATGTTAATCCAGGCCGAACGTCCGGTGATTGTTGCCGGAGGCGGGGTAATCAATGCTGACGCAGCTGCACTGTTACAACAGTTTGCTGAACTGACCAGCGTTCCGGTGATCCCAACGCTGATGGGCTGGGGCTGTATCCCGGACGATCATGAACTGATGGCCGGGATGGTGGGCCTGCAAACCGCGCATCGTTACGGTAATGCAACGTTGCTGGCGTCCGACATGGTGTTTGGTATCGGTAACCGTTTTGCTAACCGTCATACCGGTTCGGTAGAGAAATACACCGAAGGGCGCAAAATCGTTCATATCGATATTGAGCCGACGCAAATTGGCCGCGTGCTGTGTCCGGATCTCGGCATTGTCTCTGATGCTAAAGCGGCGCTGACACTGCTGGTTGAAGTGGCGCAGGAGATGCAAAAAGCAGGTCGTCTGCCGTGTCGTAAAGAGTGGGTCGCCGACTGCCAGCAGCGCAAACGCACTTTGCTGCGTAAAACTCACTTCGACAATGTGCCGGTGAAACCGCAGCGCGTGTATGAAGAGATGAACAAAGCCTTTGGTCGCGATGTTTGTTATGTCACCACCATTGGTCTGTCACAAATCGCTGCGGCACAAATGCTGCATGTCTTTAAAGACCGCCACTGGATCAACTGTGGGCAGGCAGGCCCGTTGGGCTGGACCATTCCGGCGGCGCTGGGGGTTTGTGCCGCTGATCCAGAGCGCAATGTGGTGGCGATTTCCGGTGACTTCGACTTCCAGTTCCTGATTGAAGAATTAGCCGTTGGCGCACAGTTCAACATTCCGTACATCCATGTACTGGTCAATAACGCCTATCTCGGTCTGATTCGCCAGTCGCAGCGCGCGTTTGATATGGATTACTGCGTACAGCTCGCGTTCGAAAATATTAACTCCAGCGAAGTGAACGGTTACGGCGTCGACCACGTAAAAGTAGCGGAAGGTTTAGGTTGTAAAGCGATTCGCGTTTTCAAACCGGAAGATATAGCACCAGCCTTTGAACAGGCGAAAGCCTTAATGGCGCAATATCGGGTACCGGTAGTCGTGGAAGTTATTCTCGAGCGTGTGACCAATATTTCGATGGGCAGCGAACTGGATAATGTCATGGAATTTGAAGATATCGCCGATAACGCAGTGGACGCACCGACTGAAACCTGCTTCATGCACTATGAATAAGGGAGATAAATAATGTTACGTTTCTCTGCTAATTTATCGATGTTATTTGGTGAATATGATTTTCTCGCCCGTTTTGAGAAAGCTGCGCAGTGTGGTTTTCGCGGTGTTGAATTTATGTTCCCTTATGACTACGACATTGAAGAATTAAAACAGATACTGGCGAGTAATAAACTCGAACATACGCTGCACAATTTACCGGCGGGTGACTGGGCGGCGGGGGAGCGCGGTATTGCCTGTATTCCTGGCCGTGAAGAAGAGTTTCGGGATGGCGTAGCAGCAGCGATTCGTTATGCCCGTGCGCTGGGTAATAAAAAAATTAACTGTCTGGTCGGTAAAACGCCGGCTGGTTTCAGCAGTGAACAGATTCACGCAACGCTTGTAGAAAACCTGCGTTATGCCGCGAATATGCTGATGAAAGAAGATATTTTATTACTGATTGAACCTATCAACCATTTTGATATTCCTGGTTTCCATCTCACCGGAACTCGGCAGGCGCTGAAACTGATTGATGATGTTGGTTGCTGCAATTTGAAAATTCAGTATGACATTTATCACATGCAGCGGATGGAAGGTGAATTAACCAACACTATGACTCAATGGGCCGATAAAATTGGTCACCTGCAAATTGCCGATAATCCGCATCGCGGCGAACCGGGAACCGGAGAAATTAATTACGAATATCTCTTTACGGTAATTGAAAATTCTGACTACAACGGTTGGGTTGGGTGTGAATATAAACCCCAAACCACCACGGAAGCCGGTTTACGCTGGATGGATCCGTACCGTTAAAACGTAACGCTATTCAGACAATGCTTTTTTAGGTCGCTAAGTCGGCAGGGGATCGTGTTGTCTGAATTCAGGAAAAGCGAAATTTAAAAGAGGTTAATTATGAAACTGGGATTTATTGGCTTAGGTATTATGGGTACTCCGATGGCCATTAATCTGGCGCGTGCCGGTCATCAACTGCATGTCACAACCATTGGTCCGGTTGCTGATGAATTACTGTCACTGGGTGCCGTCAGTGTTGAAACTGCGCGCCAGGTAACGGAAGCATCGGACATCATTTTTATTATGGTGCCGGATACGCCACAGGTTGAAGAAGTTCTGTTTGGTGAAAATGGTTGTACCAAAGCCTCGTTGAAGGGCAAAACCATTGTTGATATGAGCTCCATTTCCCCGATCGAAACTAAACGTTTCGCTCGTCAGGTGAATGAACTGGGCGGTGATTATCTCGATGCGCCCGTCTCCGGCGGTGAAATCGGCGCGCGTGAAGGGACGTTGTCGATTATGGTTGGCGGTGACGAAGCGGTATTTGAACGTGTTAAACCGCTGTTTGAACTGCTCGGTAAAAATATCACCCTCGTGGGCGGTAACGGCGACGGTCAAACCTGCAAAGTAGCAAATCAGATTATCGTAGCGCTCAATATTGAAGCGGTTTCTGAAGCCCTGCTATTTGCTTCAAAAGCCGGAGCGGATCCGGTACGTGTGCGCCAGGCGCTGATGGGCGGCTTTGCTTCCTCACGTATTCTGGAAGTTCACGGTGAGCGCATGATTAAACGCACCTTTAATCCAGGTTTTAAAATTGCGCTGCACCAGAAAGATCTCAACCTGGCACTGCAAAGTGCGAAAGCACTGGCGCTGAACCTGCCAAACACCGCGACCTGCCAGGAATTGTTTAATACCTGTGCGGCAAACGGTGGCAGCCAGTTGGATCACTCTGCGTTAGTGCAGGCGCTGGAATTAATGGCTAACCATAAACTGGCCTGATACCCGCAATAAAAATGGCCGATATCAGAAAATGAATCGGCCAGCAATATTAAAAAAAGAAAGCAGCCAAAGATGTTGCTTCAGTATTAAAAATAATATTTTTATTTTATTTGTTCCTCATAGCTAGATTAAAAAGACGTTATTCGATACGTGAAATTAAGAGGGATTTATGGAACATCAGAGAAAACTATTCCAGCAACGCGGCTATAGCGAAGATCTATTGCCGAAAACGCAAAGCCAGCGGACCTGGAAAACATTTAACTATTTTACCTTATGGATGGGTTCGGTTCATAACGTTCCCAATTATGTGATGGTCGGTGGCTTTTTTATTCTCGGCTTGTCTACCTTTAGTATTATGCTGGCAATTATCCTCAGCGCCTTTTTCATTGCCGCGGTAATGGTATTAAACGGTGCTGCGGGCAGTAAATACGGCGTACCGTTTGCCATGATCCTGCGTGCTTCTTATGGCGTACGTGGCGCACTGTTTCCCGGATTATTAAGAGGCGGGATTGCTGCCATTATGTGGTTTGGCCTGCAATGTTACGCCGGATCGCTGGCCTGCTTGATCCTGATTGGCAAAATCTGGCCGGGATTTTTAACTCTCGGTGGTGATTTCACTCTGTTAGGCCTTTCTCTACCGGGCTTAATTACTTTCTTACTCTTCTGGCTGGTCAACGTTGGTATAGGTTTTGGCGGTGGCAAAGTTTTAAATAAATTCACTGCCATTCTTAACCCGTGCATCTATATCGTTTTCGGCGGTATGGCGATTTGGGCGATTTCGCTGGTCGGGCTCGGTCCAATCTTTGACTACATTCCGAGCGGTATTCAGAAAGCAGAAAACAGTGGATTCTTGTTCCTGGTGGTGATTAACGCGGTAGTTGCGGTCTGGGCGGCACCGGCGGTGAGCGCATCCGACTTTACGCAAAACGCCCACTCGTTTCGTGAGCAAGCGCTGGGGCAAACGCTGGGTTTAGTTGTGGCCTATATTCTGTTTGCGGTCGCCGGGGTATGTATTATTGCCGGAGCCAGTATTCACTACGGCGCTGACACCTGGAACGTGCTGGATATTGTTCAGCGTTGGGACAGCCTGTTTGCCTCGTTCTTTGCGGTACTGGTTATTCTGATGACGACCATTTCCACTAACGCCACCGGTAATATTATTCCGGCCGGTTATCAGATTGCCGCTATTGCACCGACGAAACTGACCTATAAAAACGGCGTACTGATTGCCAGTATTATCAGCCTGGTGATCTGCCCGTGGAAATTAATGGAAAATCAGGACAGTATTTATCTGTTCCTCGATATTATCGGCGGAATGCTGGGTCCGGTAATTGGTGTCATGATGGCGCATTATTTTATGGTGATGCGCGGACAAATTAATCTTGATGAACTGTATACCGCAGCAGGTGATTTCAAATATTACGATAACGGCTTTAACCTTACCGCGTTCTCAGTAACTTTGGTCGCCGTTATTTTATCTCTCGGTGGTAAATTTATTCCGTTCATGGAGCCTTTATCACGCGTTTCATGGTTTGTCGGCGTTATTGTCGCATTCGCTGCCTACGCGTTATTAAAAAAACGTACAGCAGCAGAAAAAACAGGAGAACAAAAAGTCACAGGTTAATTAATCCCGATATTGAACATTGAGTTAAAAAACCAATCTGTATTTTACAAGGAGTTTGTTATGTCTTTTGATTTAATCATTAAAAACGGCACCGTTATTTTAGAAAACGAAGCTCGCGTTGTAGATATCGCCGTTAAAGGCGGAAAAATTGCTGCTATCGGTCAGGATCTGGGCGATGCAAAAGAAGTGATGGATGCGTCTGGTCTGGTGGTTTCTCCAGGCATGGTTGATGCGCACACCCATATTTCTGAGCCGGGTCGTAGCCACTGGGAAGGTTATGAAACGGGTACTCGCGCAGCGGCAAAAGGTGGTATCACCACCATGATCGAAATGCCGCTCAACCAGCTGCCAGCAACGGTTGACCGCGCTTCAATTGAACTGAAGTTCGATGCCGCTAAAGGCAAGCTGACTATCGATGCGGCACAACTCGGTGGCCTGGTGTCTTACAACATCGACCGTCTGCATGAGCTGGATGAAGTGGGCGTTGTCGGCTTCAAATGCTTCGTTGCGACCTGTGGCGATCGCGGTATCGACAACGACTTCCGTGATGTAAACGACTGGCAGTTCTTCAAAGGTGCGCAGAAGCTGGGCGAACTGGGGCAGCCGGTGCTGGTGCACTGCGAAAACGCGCTGATCTGTGACGAACTGGGCGAAGAAGCGAAGCGTGAAGGTCGCGTAACTGCTCATGACTATGTGGCTTCGCGTCCGGTATTTACCGAAGTGGAAGCGATTCGCCGCGTGCTGTATCTGGCGAAAGTTGCCGGTTGCCGTCTGCACGTTTGCCATATCAGCAGCCCGGAAGGCGTTGAAGAAGTGACTCGTGCACGTCAGGAAGGTCAGGACGTTACTTGTGAATCCTGCCCGCATTACTTTGTACTTGATACCGATCAGTTCGAAGAAATCGGTACTCTGGCGAAGTGTTCACCGCCGATCCGCGATCTGGAAAACCAGAAAGGCATGTGGGAAAAACTGTTTAACGGTGAAATCGACTGCCTGGTTTCCGACCACTCTCCATGTCCGCCGGAAATGAAAGCCGGCAATATCATGAAAGCATGGGGTGGTATCGCCGGTCTGCAAAGCTGCATGGACGTGATGTTCGATGAAGCGGTACAGAAACGCGGTATGTCTCTGCCGATGTTCGGCAAATTAATGGCGACTAACGCAGCAGATATTTTCGGTCTGCAGCAAAAAGGCCGTATCGCCCCAGGAAAAGATGCCGACTTCGTCTTCATTCAGCCGAATAGCAGCTATGTTCTTACCAATGACGATCTGGAATATCGCCACAAAGTCAGCCCGTATGTTGGCCGTACCATTGGCGCGCGTATCACGAAAACCATCTTACGTGGTGATGTGATTTACGACATCGAACAGGGCTTCCCTGTTGCGCCGAAAGGTCAATTTATCCTTAAACATCAGCAGTAATCTGGCCCCTGCAATGCCCGTCCTTGCGGCGGGCATTCTCCGGTTAAGGTGTTTTTATGTTCAATTTTGCAGTCAGCCGCGAAAGCCTGTTATCAGGATTTCAGTGGTTTTTCTTTATTTTTTGCAACACGGTTGTGGTTCCTCCTACGCTACTTTCTGCTTTTCAGTTGCCGCAAAGTAGCCTGCTTACGCTCACGCAATATGCTTTTCTTGCTACCGCACTGGCCTGCTTCGCTCAGGCGTTCTGCGGTCATCGTCGCGCTATTATGGAGGGGCCGGGCGGCCTGTGGTGGGGAACCATCCTGACTATCACCCTTGGCGAAGCATCGCGCGGGACACCGATCAACGATATCGCTACCAGTCTGGCGGTGGGAATTGCGCTCTCCGGCGTGCTGACGATGTTGATTGGTTTTAGCGGATTAGGCCATCGCCTGGCACGGTTATTTACGCCGTCGGTGATGGTCTTGTTTATGTTGATGCTGGGCGCGCAGCTGACCACTATCTTTTTCAAAGGTATGCTCGGGCTGCCGTTTGGCATAGCCGACCCGAATTTTAAAATTCAGTTACCGCCGTTCGCGCTTTCGGTCGCGGTGATGTGCCTGGTACTGGCGATGATTATCTTTCTGCCGCAACGTTTTGCCCGTTATGGCCTGCTGGTCGGTACCATAACCGGCTGGTTGTTGTGGTACTTTTGCTTTCCTTCTTCGCATTCGCTCTCCGGTGAGTTGCACTGGCAGTGGTTCCCGCTCGGCAGTGGCGGTGCTTTGTCGCCGGGGATTATTCTGACGGCGGTGATTACAGGTCTGGTAAATATCAGCAATACCTACGGTGCGATTCGTGGCACGGATGTTTTTTATCCGCAGCAGGGCGCGGGGAATACACGTTATCGTCGCAGCTTTGTGGCGACCGGATTTATGACACTGATAACCGTGCCGCTGGCGGTAATTCCATTTTCACCGTTTGTTTCATCCATTGGTTTATTAACCCAGACTGGCGATTACACGCGGCGTTCGTTTATTTATGGCAGCGTTATTTGCCTGCTGGTGGCACTGGTTCCGGCACTCACGCGACTGTTTTGCAGTATCCCCTTACCGATGAGTAGCGCGGTCATGCTGGTTTCTTATCTGCCTTTACTCTTTTCCGCGCTGGTGTTTAGCCAGCAAATCACGTTTACCGCTCGCAATATTTATCGACTCGCATTGCCGTTATTTGTCGGCATATTTTTAATGGCATTACCGCCTGTGTATCTGCAAGACCTTCCATTAACGCTTCGTCCTCTGCTCAGTAACGGCTTACTGGTCGGAATTTTACTGGCTGTTCTTATGGATAATCTTATTCCGTGGGAACGCATCGAATAATTTGTTGAAAAAGGATTGATAATGAAGATTGTCATTGCGCCAGACTCGTTTAAAGAGAGCTTAAGTGCAGAAAAATGTTGTCAGGCAATTAAAGCCGGGTTTTCGACCCTCTTTCCCGATGCGCACTATATCTGTTTACCGATAGCGGATGGCGGCGAAGGGACAGTGGATGCGATGGTCGCCGCGACGGGCGGCAACATCGTGACGCTTGAAGTCTGCGGGCCGATGGGCGAAAAAGTGAATGCTTTTTATGGCATTACCGGCGACGGGAAAACGGCGGTGATTGAGATGGCTGCGGCAAGCGGCCTGATGCTGGTCGCGCCTGAAAAGCGTAATCCGTTGCTGGCCTCCAGTTTTGGTACGGGGGAGTTAATTCGCCATGCGCTGGATAACGGCATTCGCCATATTATTCTCGGCATTGGTGGTAGCGCGACGGTTGACGGCGGTATGGGCATGGCGCAGGCGCTCGGTGTGCGTTTCCTTGATGCCTACGGTCAGGTGCTGGCGGCTAACGGCGGCAATTTAGCACGCGTGGCAAGTATTGAGATGGATGAATGCGATCCGCGTCTGGCGAACTGCCATATTGAAGTCGCATGTGATGTTAATAATCCGCTGGTAGGGGCACGCGGCGCGGCGGCGGTGTTTGGCCCGCAAAAAGGGGCGACGCCAGAAATGGTCGAAGAGCTGGAACAGGGGCTGCAAAATTACGCCCGTGTTTTACAACAGCAAACTGAAATCAACGTCTGCCAGATGGCGGGTGGTGGCGCGGCGGGCGGTATGGGCATTGCGGCGGCGGTATTCCTCAATGCGGATATTAAACCGGGTATTGAGATTGTGTTGAATGCGGTCAATCTTGCGCAGGCAGTGCAGGGCGCAGCACTGGTGATCACCGGGGAAGGGCGCATCGACTCGCAAACGGCAGGTGGTAAAGCGCCGCTGGGCGTGGCGTCGGTGGCGAAGCAGTTTAATGTCCCGGTGATTGGGATTGCTGGCGTATTGGGTGATGGCGTGGAAGTGGTGCACCAGTACGGCATTGACGCGGTATTCAGCATTTTGCCACGTCTGGCACCTCTAGCCGAAGTGCTCGCCAGCGGTGAAACCAATCTCTTTAACAGCGCGCGAAATATTGCCTGCGCCATTAAAATAGGTCAGGGAATTAAAAACTGACTCTTACCTTTAAAGCGGATGCGATTTATATCGCATCTTTTTTTACCTGAATTGACTACAAAAAAAGCCACGGAATAAACCGTGGCAAAATCCAACATAGCTAAAAATAATCAGGCGAGTGGTATGACTTAAATCTCTACGTCGCGGTTGCAATCTTTTGAGTAAATATAACTAAACGCTTCACCACGCCCTACGCCATAACCGGCCTGTAAGGAGTAAGCGCCCATAAAGATGTAATCGCCTTTTTTCACCGGGATCCAGTTATTGTCGAGGTTATAAACCCCCTGACCGGAAAGAATATAGGCACCGTGTTCCTGGACGTGAGTTTCGATATAACCGTGGCTGGCACCTGGCGCAAAAGAGAGGATATGCATGTTCATATCAAAACCTAACTCTTTGGGCAGAAAATCCAGCAGAATAACATCGTCCATGCCTTCATAATGAATGTGTTCCAGTTCGCTGGCATTGCCAGAAACCAGCCACGGCGCATGACCTTCTACCGGAATATAGCGACGCTTATATAAAAAGATTTGGCTGTCTTCGGCCTGGGCGTTAACAAACGTCATTAAGGAGCCTGGCGGGCAATAAAGATAGCCACCTTCGCTTAAGGCAAATGTTTTCCCTTCGGCTTTGGCAGTGATATTTCCAGAGATCACATACAGGAACGTTTCAATGCCTTCGCCACCGAAGCCCTGTTGGTTGCCGCCGTTTTGATGCAGTGTGACCAGATAATCAACAAAAGAGGCACCCAGCTTTGGCGTGGAGAGGATTGTCGCGTCACAATTTTCAAAGCCCGGAATAATATTTTTTACCAGACCGTCTGGTGTTAACAGTGCGAAATTACCGTGTTTCACAATCGCACGGTTAGCCAGTAAATCATCGCGGTAACCGGTGACGTTATTTAAATATCCCATTTATAACTCCTTATTTCTGCCAGGCAAGTTGATAAAGCATGAGTGCCAACGTTTTGACCCCTTCGGCAAGGTCGGTAATATTGGTGCGTTCCGCCGGGTTATGGCTGATCCCGTTGATGCTGGGAATGAAAATCATGCAGGTCGGCACGCGAGGCGCGAAAATTTGCGCGTCGTGCCCGGCACCACTGTGCATTACCCGGTAGTTCTGTTTTTCACTTTCACACAATTCTGTCAGGGTGGCGACCAGCTCCTTATTCATCGGCACGGGTTCTTCGTCCATCCATAAATCGATATCAATACCAATGTCCATTTCATCGCAAATCGCCCGCATGTCGTTTTCTAACTGCTGGGTGAAATCGCGCAGCACGGCAGCGTCGGTATGACGACAATCAATAGTGAACGTGGTTTTACCCGGCACTACATTCACCGTATTCGGGCGCGGCTCCACCTTGCCAAAGGTCAGCACCAGCGGATCGCCCATCTTTTTCGCTTTCTCAACTGACTGATGGCAAATGCGACTGAAAGCGTAAACCGTATCACGACGATAACCCATCGGCGTGGTGCCTGCATGGTTTGATTCGCCGTTCAGCGTCACCGTATAGCGACGTTGTCCGACAATTGCATTCACCACGCCAATTGACTGACCATTACTTTCCAGCACACAACCCTGTTCGATATGCAGTTCGACAAAGGCTTTAATATCCTGACGCGGAGTTAGTGGGGCGTTCGGCAGAGTAAATCCGCAAGCCTTCATTGCATCGACAAAACTATTTCCTTTGGCATCACAGATATTCCGCACGTCGTCAGGATTCGCCAGCCCAAAGATATTTTTACTGCCCCAGAAGACATACGGGAAGCGGCTGCCTTCTTCTTCCGCCATTGCCACCACTTCGACCGTTCGCAGCGGCGCGCCGTATTGCGTTTTCAGCCAGTCAATCGCCAGCCACGCCGCCAGCGCGCCGAATTGCCCGTCGAGGTTACCGCCGTTAACCACGGTATCGATATGCGAACCGCTCAGAACCACTTCCTGTGGATATTCGGTGCCACTCAGGCGACCGTATAAATTCCCCACTTCATCGAAACGTGTTTCCAGCCCGCTTGCTGCCATTCTTTTTTTAAATTGCTGCTGGGTTTCCAGCCATTCCGGCGAATAAAGTAAACGGGTCATCCCACCCGTTGGGTCAGCGCCAAAAGAGGAAAGCCAGGGCAGCGTTTCTTCTATGGCTTGACGGAAATGTGTAATCATAAGAAAGTCCTGTCTCAATAATTATTGTGCAAAGGGATTTTTCGTTTCGTATGACGTGTTATAAAGCGCGTCGGAAATTAAATACTGGTAAATATCATCAACAATTTCGATGCCTTCGACGGCGGCTTTGCGTTGTTTAATATCCTGATCCTGTCCGGGATAATAAACCTGATTAAAACCGGGCGCGGGGGTAATGGCATTTAATTCGCGCATGGTCTGGCTAAGATGTTGACGGAATAATTCGCTGGAGGAGAAAAAGTTCGGATTAATAACGATATGTAATTGCCCCAAATTACGCCCGGCGTGTAAATCGTCATACATCGAACTAACCTGTCGCCCGAACGGTAAGCCGAGTAAGACGCCTGAGAGGACGTCAATCATCATCATCAGGCCATACCCTTTCGGTCCGGCGGCAGGGAGCAGGGCGTTAACTGCAAATGGATCGGTTGTTGGTGCACCGTTTTTATCGACCGCCCAGGTATCCGGGATAGACATATTACGCGAGCGGGCGTCGAGCACTTTTCCCCATGCCTGTACGGTAGTCGCCATATCAAAGGTAAGGATCTCGTCGCCTTCTCCCGGCGCGGCAAAGGCCAGTGGGTTAGTACCGTAGTAAATTTCCGCGCCGCCAAACGGCACCACCATTGGATCGGACTGGCACATCGAAATGCCAATTAACCCGGCGCGAGCTGCCTGCTGTACAAAATAAGAGATTGCGCCGCTGTGACCCATCCGGCTGATACCGACCACCGCAACGCCTTTTTGCTGGGCGGTTTTGATGGCATGTTCCATACCCATTTTCGCCGCGACCTGTCCGGCAGCATTGTCGGCATGTAAAATTGCCGAGCACGGTCCGGTTTCCTCAAGACGAAACTCCGGTTCGCGGTTGGTGCCGCCTTTTGAAATGCGTTCGGCGTAGTATTCAACGCGCACCGCGCCATGAGAGTGGATCCCTCTGGCATCGGCGTAAACCAATACTTCAGCCACGGTTGCAGCGTGCTCACGTTTTAACCCAGCCTGGCAGAGTTTATTCTCGATTAGCTGGTGGAGTGTTTCCCGACTGATTTTCATCTGTCTTCCTTTTTAACGACGGTGTGAAGCATGACTGCAATTAACATACAGGGAAAATATCTGGATTATGTGATCCAGACAGGCAAAAAAATATAGTTAGAATTTATTTGATAATCCGCTCGCTTTTAACCTGGTTTTTAAAACAACCCCACTTATTAAAAAATAATACGTAATAGCCTGGCGGTTATTTGAATTCTTTTGTTAATAATCCCTGTGTGATATTCATCACCTTATTTACTCGTTGTCATCGATACCGTAATCGCCATATTAACACTGCTCGTGCAATTGCCATGGGTGCAATTTTTAAGGAGTTGTTATGATCCACGCCTTTATTAAAAAAGGGTGTTTTCAGGATTCGGTCAGTTTAATGATTATTTCACGAAAACTCAGCGAATCAGAAAATGTTGATGATGTTTCCGTAATGATGGGTACGCCCGCCAATAAAGCGTTATTAGATACTACAGGTTTCTGGCATGACGATTTTAATCACGCCACGCCGAACGATATTTGCGTGGCAATTCGTAGCGAAGCGGCGGATGCGGGGATCGCGCAGGCGGTTATGCAGCAGCTTGAAGAGGCGCTAAAACAACTGGCGCAGGGTTCAGGCAGCAGCCAGGCGTTGACGCAGGTGCGTCGCTGGGACAGTGCCTGTCAGAAATTACCCGATGCCAATCTGGCGCTGATTTCAGTGGCTGGTGAGTATGCGGCGGAGCTGGCGAACCAGGCGCTGGATCGCAACCTCAACGTGATGATGTTCTCCGATAACGTCACGCTGGAAGATGAAATCCAACTTAAAACCCGCGCGCGGGAAAAAGGCTTGCTGGTGATGGGGCCAGACTGCGGTACGTCGATGATTGCCGCCACGCCGCTGGCTTTTGCTAACGTGATGCCGGAAGGCAACATTGGCGTCATAGGCGCTTCCGGTACCGGGATTCAGGAGCTGTGCTCACAGATTGCGCTGGCAGGGGAGGGAATTACTCACGCGATTGGTCTTGGCGGGCGCGATCTCAGCCGTGAAGTGGGCGGCATCAGTGCGCTAACGGCGCTGGAAATGCTCAGTGCAGACGAGAAAAGCGAAGTGCTGGCATTTGTTTCAAAACCACCTGCCGAAACTGTGCGTCTGAAAATTGTTAATGCCATGAAAGCAACTGGCAAACCGACGGTGGCGCTGTTTTTAGGTTATACCCCGGCGGTGGCCCGCGACGAGAATGTCTGGTTTGCCTCCTCGCTGGATGAGGCCGCTCGTCTGGCTTGTCTGCTTTCACGCGTCACTGCGCGACGTAACGCGATAGCGCCTGTCAGCAGCGGATTTATTTGCGGTTTGTATACCGGCGGTACGCTGGCTGCTGAAGCGGCGGGATTACTTGCCGGACACCTTGGCGTGGAAGCCGACGATACCCATCAACATGGCATGATGCTGGACGCCGACGGACATCAGATCCTCGACCTGGGCGATGATTTTTACACCGTCGGGCGTCCCCATCCGATGATCGACCCGACCTTACGCAACCTGTTAATTGCCGATCTCGGCGCTAAACCGCAAGTGCGCGTGTTGCTGCTTGATGTCGTGATTGGCTTCGGTGCGACCGCCGATCCTGCCGCCTCGCTGGTGAGCGCCTGGCAAAAAGCCTGTGCCGCGCGTTCAGACAATCAACCACTGTATGCCATTGCCACGGTGACAGGCACTGAACGTGACCCGCAATGCCGCTCGCAGCAAATCGCCACGCTGGAAGATGCGGGGATCGCGGTAGTGAGTTCGCTACCGGAAGCCACCTTGCTGGCTGCGGCGTTAATTCATCCGCTCTCGTCAGCCACACAGCAACACACACCGTCATTACTGGAAAACGTCGCCGTGATTAACATCGGATTACGCAGCTTTGCGCTGGAGCTACAAAGCGCCAGCAAACCGGTTGTGCATTACCAATGGTCGCCAGTCGCCGGCGGCAATAAAAAACTGGCTCGTTTATTAGAACGTTTGCAATAAGGGGTTCCCATGTTTACATCAGTGGCGCAAGCCAATGCTGCGGTTATCGAACAAATTCGTCGCGCTCGTCCACACTGGCTGGATGTGCAACCGGCTTCTTCACTTATCAGCGAACTAAACAAGGGCAAAACACTGCTTCACGCCGGGCCGCCAATGCGCTGGCAGGAGATGACCGGGCCAATGAAAGGGGCGTGCGTGGGCGCATGTCTGTTCGAAGGCTGGGCGAAAGATGAAGCGCAGGCACAGGCAATGCTGGAGCAGGGGGAAGTGAACTTCATTCCTTGTCACCATGTGAATGCTGTCGGGCCAATGGGCGGCATTACTTCTGCCAGTATGCCGATGCTGGTGGTCGAGAACGTGACCGACGGCAACCGGGCGTACTGCAACCTCAACGAAGGTATCGGCAAAGTGATGCGTTTTGGCGCTTACGGCGAAGATGTTCTGACTCGCCATCGCTGGATGCGCGATGTGTTAATGCCAGTATTAAGCGCGGCGCTGGGGCGCATGGAGCGCGGTATCGATCTCACCGCGATGATGGCGCAGGGCATTACCATGGGCGATGAGTTCCATCAACGCAATATTGCTTCCTCAGCACTGTTAATGCGTGCGCTGGCCCCACACATTGCTCGCCTCGATCATGATAAACAGCACATCGCGGAAGTGATGGATTTCCTCAGCGTGACCGATCAGTTCTTCCTTAACCTCGCGATGGCTTACTGCAAGGCGGCGATGGATGCTGGTGCGATGATCCGCGCAGGCAGCATCGTCACGGCTATGACCCGCAACGGCAATATGTTCGGGATTCGGGTAAGCGGGCTGGGCGAACGCTGGTTTACTGCGCCTGTAAACACTCCCCAAGGGCTGTTTTTCACCGGCTTCTCGCAGGAGCAGGCGAACCCGGATATGGGCGATAGCGCAATTACCGAAACCTTTGGTATTGGCGGTGCGGCGATGATCGCAGCGCCTGGCGTAACGCGCTTTGTCGGTGCGGGTGGCATGGAAGCGGCCAGAGCGGTATCTGAAGAGATGGCGGAAATCTTCCTTGAACGCAATATGCAGTTGCAGATCCCCGGCTGGGATTTCCAGGGCGCGTGCCTGGGGCTGGATATTCGTCGCGTGGTAGAAACCGGCATTACGCCGCTCATCAATACCGGAATCGCCCATAAAGAGGCGGGGATCGGGCAGATTGGCGCAGGCACTGTGCGGGCACCGTTGGCCTGCTTTGAACAAGCGCTGGAAGCACTGGCTGAAAGCATGGGGATAGGTTGAGGAACGCGCAATGACGATCATCCATCCTCTGCTTGCCAGCCGTAGCGCACCGAATTATCGCCAGTCCTGGCGGTTAGCGGGCGTGTGGCGGCGGGCGATTAACCTGATGACGGAAAGCGGCGAACTGTTAACGCTGCATCGTCAGGGTAGTGGTTTCGGCCCCGGAGGATGGGTGCTTCGCCGCGCGCAATTCGATGCGTTATGCGGTGGATTATGCGGCAATGAACGACCACAGGTTGTGGTTCAAGGGATTCGCCTCGGGCGTTTCACGGTTAAACAGCCACAGCGTTATTGTTTGCTGCGTATTACGCCGCCTGCGCATCCTCAACCGCTTGCCGTTGCATGGATGCAACGCGCGGAGGAAACCGGGCTTTTCGGGCCACTGGCGTTGGCGGCAGGCGATCCGCTTCCTGCTGAATTACGCCAGTTTCGTCACTGTTTTCAGGCCGCGCTCAATGGCGTTAAGACCGACTGGCGGCACTGGCTGGGTAAAGGCCCAGGATTAACGCCAAGTCATGATGACACGCTGAGCGGAATGCTGCTGGCGGCCTGGTATTATGGCGCTTTAGATGCGCGCTCCGGTCGCCCGTTTTTTGCCTGTTCCGACAATCTTCAACTCGTTACCACAGCGGTGAGCGTCAGTTATTTACGTTATGCCGCGCAAGGATATTTCGCCTCGCCACTCCTGCACTTTATTCATGCTCTGAGTTGCCCGAAACGTACCGCTGTTGCGATTGATTCGCTGCTGGCGCTGGGGCATACGTCAGGGGCAGATACGCTGCTGGGGTTCTGGCTTGGCCAACAATTATTACAAGGAAAATCATGAAAACACTGGTTGTGGCTCTTGGGGGCAACGCCTTACTCCAGCGCGGTGAGGCGCTGACGGCAGAAAATCAATATCGCAACATTGCCAGTGCTGTACCCGCACTGGCGCGCCTGGCCCGTTCTTATCGGCTGGCGATTGTTCACGGCAACGGGCCACAGGTGGGGCTGCTGGCGTTACAGAATCTGGCGTGGAAAGAGGTAGAACCGTATCCGCTGGATGTGCTGGTAGCGGAAAGCCAGGGGATGATTGGCTATATGCTGGCGCAGAGCTTGAGCGCACAGCCGCAGATGCCGCCCGTGACGACGGTGCTGACGCGCATTGAGGTTTCGCCTGATGATCCGGCGTTTTTGCAGCCAGAGAAGTTTATTGGTCCGGTTTATCAGCCAGAAGAACAAGAGGCACTGGAAGCGGCTTACGGCTGGCAGATGAAACGTGATGGTAAATATTTACGCCGGGTGGTGGCGTCTCCGCAACCGCGTAAAATTCTCGACAGCGAAGCCATCGAGTTGTTGCTCAAAGAGGGGCATGTGGTGATTTGCAGTGGCGGCGGCGGTGTGCCTGTGACGGAAGACGGGGCAGGGAGTGAAGCGGTGATTGATAAAGATCTTGCCGCTGCGTTGCTCGCCGAGCAGATTAATGCCGATGGACTGGTGATCCTCACCGATGCTGATGCGGTATATGAAAACTGGGGAACGCCGCAGCAACGTGCCATTCGCCATGCCACACCGGATGAGTTAGCGCCATTTGCCAAAGCCGATGGTTCGATGGGGCCGAAGGTAACGGCGGTGAGTGGCTATGTCAGAAGCCGTGGTAAACCCGCGTGGATTGGGGCGTTATCGCGGATTGAAGAGACGCTGGCGGGCGAAGCGGGGACTTGTATTTCGCTGTAGTGATGGGCACCAGGCAATTGGCACATCCAGCCTGATGCGATGCTGGCGCGTCTTATCAGGCCTACAGTCGGTGTTGGAGCGGTGGGCCGGATAAGGCGTTTACGCCGCATCCGGCAATCGGCACACCATGCCTGATGCGATGCTGGCGCATCTTATCAGGCCTACAGTCGGTGTTGGAACGGTAGGCCGGATAAGGCGTTCACGCCGCATCCTGCAATCGGCACACCATGCCTGATGCGATGCTGGCGCGTCTTATCAGGCCTACAGTCGGTGTTGGAGCGGTGGGCCGGATAAGGCGTTTACGCCGCATCCGGCAATCGGTACACCATGCCTGATGCGATGCTGGCGCGTCTTATCAGGTCTACAGGCGGTGTCGGAACGGTAGGCCGGATAAGGCGTTCACGCCGCATCCGGCAATCGGCACACCATGCCTGATGCGATGCTGGCGCGTCTTATCAGGTCTACAGGCGGTGTCGGAACGGTAGGCCGGATAAGGCGTTCACGCCGCATCCGGCAAGAAAATGAGCATCAATTAACTGAACTTGCTCTGCGCCCACATCACGCCGCTGGCATACTCCGGCGGCAGCAGTGGGATTAAGGCTTCCAGCGTCGCGGTCAGACGCGATGTGTCGCTGTCGGTCAAATTTAAATGCCCCACTTTACGGCCCGGACGGACTTCTTTGTCGTACCAGTGCAGATGCACAAGCGGCAGTTTCAGCCAGTCATAATTCAGATCGCTACCAATCAGATTGATCATCACCGACGGATTATTCACTACTGGTTGCGGTAACGGCAGATCGGTAATCGCCCGCAGATGTAGCTCAAACTGGCTGATGCTGGCACCGTTTTGTGTCCAGTGACCGCTGTTATGCACACGCGGAGCCAGTTCGTTGATCAGCAGACCTTGCGGGGTGACAAAACACTCCATCGCCATCACGCCCACATAGCCCAGCTCCTGCATAATCGCCGACAGCATCTCTTCGGCTTGCGCTTGCTGCTGCGCGTTGGCCTGCGGGAAAGCGACGCTGGTGCGCAAAATACCGTCCTGATGCAGGTTATGCGTCAGCGGATAAAACACGGTGCTACCATCAAAGCCGCGCGCGCCAACCAGCGACACTTCGCCAGAGAAGTTTATGCCCTGCTCGACAATACATTCGCCGTAGCATTCAGCCGGTAACTGTTCGGTTTCATCGGCGCGTAAACGCCATTGACCGCGTCCGTCATAGCCACCAGTGCGACGCTTAACAATCGCCAGCTCACCTAAACGATCAAACACCGCAGGCCACTCGCTGCGATCGGCAAGTAACTGCCACGGTGCGGTCGGTAGGTGAAGCTTGTCGAAAAGCTGCTTCTGAGTCAGACGGTCAGCAATAATCGGGAACACATCGCGGTTCACAAAGGCCGGATGGCGCGCCAGCTCGCGGGTTAATGCGGTTTCCGGCCAGCGTTCGATCTCAGCGGTAATCACGCTTTGTTGAAAAGGCACCGCCGCCGGTTCAGCGTCCAGCCCGACCGGCCAGACAGCAATGCCTAACGGTTCGCCTGCCTGACGCAGCATACGGCCTAACTGCCCGTTACCGAGGACGCAAACCTGTTTCATGCCGCACCTCGCGGGTCCGGGTTTTCCAGCACTTCATCAGTTTGTGCTTTGCGCCAGTCATTCAGACGCTGGTGCAATTCTTTATCATGAGTCGCAAGAATTTGTGCTGCCAGTAATGCCGCGTTTGCCGCGCCAGCTTTACCAATCGCCAGTGTACCCACCGGAATGCCGCGCGGCATTTGTACGATAGAGTAGAGGCTATCGACACCGCTCAGTGCGGCGCTCTGTACTGGCACGCCCAGCACTGGCACCAGCGTTTTGGCGGCAATCATGCCTGGCAGGTGCGCTGCGCCGCCTGCGCCCGCAATAATCACCTGATAACCGTTCTCTTCGGCACTTTCGGCGAAGCTGAACAGTTTATCGGGGGTGCGGTGAGCAGAAACCACTTCAACGTGGTGTGGGACATTCAGGATTTCGAAGATTTCGGCGGCGAACTGCATGGTAGCCCAGTCGCTTTTGGACCCCATCACGATGGCGACACGCGCCGGATTATTGCGGGAAGACATGCGTCTTAAAACTCCTGTGGTGCACAACTCTCGGCTTTAGAGGGCACAGAGAATAGCACGGAAAGAGAGCAAGGAAAACGGTTGCGTGGCTGTGAAATCAGCAAAGTTGCGGGTATTTAAAACGGAAAATGAATCAGCTCAACGTCATCTGCCGTGACTTTCACCATTGAACCTTCAGTATGCCAGGCACCCAGCACGACGCGGAAAGCAGGTTGCTGATTGGCGATAAGTTCATGTACTGCCGGGCGATGGGTATGCCCGTGAATCAGCCATTGCACCTGATGTTTTTCCATCGCACTGACCACCGCGTTTTGGTTAACGTCCATGATCGCCAGCGATTTACTGCTGTTGGCTTCTTTGCTGTTCGCTCGCATTCGCGCGGCAATGCGTTTGCGCACAAACAACGGCAGGGCGAGGAATAGCGTTTGCAGCCAGGGTTTGTGGACTTTGGCGCGAAAAGCCTGATAACCGGCGTCATCGGTGCACAGCGTGTCGCCATGCATAATCAATACCCGGCGACCATACAGTTCGAGCACCTTTTCTTCCGGCAATAACGTCATGCCGCTTTCACGGGCAAAGCGTTTGCCGAGCAGAAAATCACGGTTGCCATGAATGAAATAACAGGGAACACCGGAATCGGACACCGCTTTGATCGCTGCCGCCATCTGGCGATGGAGTGGGTTGGGATCGTCGTCGCCAATCCACGCTTCAAACAGATCGCCAAGAATATACAGCGCGTCGGCCTTGCGGGCTTCCCCCGCTAAAAAACGCAGAAAACCGGCGGTGATCGCCGGTTCTTCCGCGCAGAGATGAAGATCTGCAATAAAGAGTGTCGCCACGATTACTCGCTAACGGTCACGCTTTCAATGATAACGTCTTCTTTTGGCACGTCCTGGTGCATACCGCTACGACCGGTTGCGACACCTTTGATTTTGTCTACCACGTCCATGCCTTCAACCACTTCAGCAAACACGCAGTAACCCCAACCTTGCAGGCTTTCGCCAGAGAAGTTCAGGAAGTCGTTATCAACCACGTTGATGAAGAACTGTGCAGTTGCAGAGTGCGGTGCCTGAGTACGGGCCATTGCCAGTGTACCACGGGTATTTTTCAGACCGTTGTTGGCTTCGTTTTTGATCGGTTCTTTGGTGGCTTTTTGTTTCATGCCCGGTTCAAAACCGCCGCCCTGAATCATAAAGCCGTTGATAACACGGTGGAAAATGGTGTTGTTGTAAAAACCTTCGCGGCAGTAGTCCAGGAAGTTTTTAACTGTTTCAGGTGCTTTATCGTCAAAAGTTTTGATGACAATATCGCCGTGATTGGTGTGGAAAGTAACCATTTTTGCATCCTGTTCCGTTTGATTGGTGCTTCAACCCGGTTCGGGTCATATATAGGGTGGTGTTATAGCATAACCGCACGATCGGATCATCACGCAATGTATGCTGATTCGCGCGGGAAATATGGGTATTATACGCAACTCAATTACCCACACATGTCTAAACGGAATCTTCGATGCTAAAAATCTTCAATACTCTGACACGCCAAAAAGAGGAATTTAAGCCTATTCACGCCGGGGAAGTCGGCATGTACGTGTGTGGAATCACCGTTTACGATCTCTGTCATATCGGTCACGGGCGTACCTTTGTTGCTTTTGACGTGGTTGCGCGCTATCTGCGTTTCCTCGGCTATAAGCTGAAGTATGTGCGCAACATTACCGATATCGACGACAAAATCATCAAACGCGCCAATGAAAATGGCGAAAGCTTTGTGGCGCTGGTGGATCGCATGATTGCCGAAATGCACAAAGATTTTGATGCTTTGAACATTCTGCGCCCGGATATGGAGCCGCGCGCGACGCACCATATCGCAGAAATTATTGAACTCACTGAACAACTGATCGCCAAAGGTCACGCTTATGTGGCGGACAACGGCGACGTGATGTTTGACGTACCGACCGATCCGACATATGGCGTGCTGTCGCGTCAGGATCTCGACCAGCTGCAGGCAGGCGCGCGCGTTGACGTGGTCGACGACAAACGCAACCCGATGGATTTCGTTCTGTGGAAGATGTCGAAAGAGGGCGAACCGAGCTGGCCGTCGCCGTGGGGCGCGGGCCGTCCAGGCTGGCACATTGAATGTTCGGCAATGAACTGCAAGCAGCTGGGTAACCACTTTGATATTCACGGCGGCGGTTCAGACCTGATGTTCCCGCACCACGAGAACGAAATCGCTCAGTCCACCTGTGCGCATGATGGTCAGTATGTGAACTACTGGATGCACTCCGGGATGGTAATGGTTGACCGCGAGAAGATGTCCAAATCGCTGGGTAACTTCTTTACCGTGCGCGATGTGCTGAAATACTACGACGCGGAAACCGTGCGTTACTTCCTGATGTCGGGCCACTATCGCAGCCAGCTGAACTACAGCGAAGAGAACCTGAAGCAGGCGCGTGCGGCGCTGGAGCGTCTCTACACTGCGCTGCGCGGCACAGATAAAACCGTTGCGCCTGCCGGTGGCGAAGCGTTTGAAGCGCGCTTTATTGAAGCGATGGACGACGATTTCAACACCCCGGAAGCCTATTCCGTGCTGTTTGATATGGCGCGTGAAGTAAACCGTCTGAAAGCAGAAGATATGGCAGCGGCAAACGCGATGGCGTCTCATCTGCGTAAACTTTCCGCCGTATTGGGCCTGCTGGAGCAAGAACCGGAAGCGTTCCTGCAAAGCGGCGCGCAGGCAGACGACAGCGAAGTGGCTGAGATTGAAGCGTTAATTCAACAGCGTCTGGATGCCCGTAAAGCGAAAGACTGGGCGGCGGCAGATGCGGCGCGTGACCGTCTGAATGAGATGGGGATCGTGCTGGAAGATGGCCCGCAAGGGACCACTTGGCGTCGTAAGTAATTGCGCTATTGCCGGATGCGAGTTTTCGCATCCGGTTATCGCCTGCGCCACCACAACATTCCCATCAGTAGCATCCCCGGCAACCACACCCACATTAATTCAGAAATAATCACCTGATGCCCGTACGGCGTGGTGTAACGAGACAATGCAAACGGCGCGACTTTAATCACCTGCCAGGGGGCGAAAAAGCGTTCATCTGACCACGGCCACAGCCAGCCAACCCCTTTACCGCCAGTGGTTACCGAATCCAGCAAGCTGTGCGATAGCAACGAGACGGTTAAAAACAGCCAGCAGCGAATCAGCCCAGCCCTGAACCATCGGCGTCCAATCAGCACACATAACAGCGGGACAACAAACGCAAACACCAGCGAATGGGTAAACCCGCGATGACCAAAAACATTGCCGTAAGCAACGCCAAATTTAAACGACAAGACGTCGGCATCGGGCAGCATCGCCAGGATGATTCCGGCAAATAACAGGCGCGGAGGGATGACTTTCGAACCCAACCCTAAAGCAATGCAAAGGGGAACGGCGGCGTGCGTAATAACGGTTGGCATGATGGTCGCTTCGGCAAAATGTCGATGCTATCAGCATGGATGAACGGGGCGTAGAGGGCAAAAGTCTGAAAAGAGAACCGGCCTGTTGTTACAGGCCGGGAAAGGGATCAGGCAACAACCTGTACGCTGTGACCGGCAAAACTCACTGTCTGCCCGGCAACGATTTTGCAGCGTTTGCGCGTTTCAACCGCACCGTCGACTTTCACCTGGCCTTCTGCTATCGCGATTTTCGCCTGCGGCGCCGCTTTCGCTCCAGCCTTCCAGTTTCAGCAAGTCGCACAGCTCAACGTGCGGATGTTTACCTAAAGAAAATGTCGCCATGTTACTCACCCTGTGGATCATGATATTCAACGCACGCCTGTAGCGTGTTTTCAATCAGCGTGGCAACCGTCATCGGGCCAACGCCGCCCGGAACAGGCGTAATGTATGAGGCGCGTTTAGCCGCGTCTTCAAACACGACGTCGCCCACAACTTTGCCATTTTCCAGACGGTTGATGCCGACATCAATCACAATTGCGCTTTCTTTGATCCAGTCACCAGGAATAAAGCCCGGCTTGCCGACGGCAACGATCAGTAGATCGGCATTTTCTACGTGGTGACGCAGATTTTTAGTGAAACGGTGAGTCACGGTGGTGGTGCAACCTGCCAGCAGCAGTTCCATGCTCATTGGGCGACCGACGATATTCGATGCGCCAATCACCACGGCGTTGAGGCCGAAGGTATCAATGTTGTAACGCTCAAGCAGCGTGACGATACCGCGCGGGGTGCAGGGACGCAGACGCGGCGCGCGCTGGCACAGACGACCGACGTTGTAAGGATGGAAACCGTCCACGTCTTTGTCCGGATGAATACGTTCCAGCACTTTGACGTTATCAATACCCGCCGGTAACGGCAGTTGAACCAGAATGCCATCGATGGTGTTGTCGGCATTCAGCGCATCGATAAGCTCCAGCAGCTCCGCTTCGCTGGTGGTTTCCGGGAGGTCATAAGAGCGGGAGACGAACCCGACTTCTTCACAAGCCTTGCGTTTGCTTGCGACATAAATTTGCGATGCAGGGTTACTACCCACCAGCACAACGGCCAGTCCTGGTGCCCGCAGTCCGGCTGCAATACGCGCCTGAACTTTTTGAGCAACTTCAGAGCGCACCTGCTGCGCAATCGTTTTACCGTCAATAATCTTTGCTGCCATCAGAGAGAGGATTCCATCTGTTACGTAGGTCGAAGGGGATGCGCCTATTTTGTCAGAAGCGTGGCGCGCTGTCAGTTTTCGTTTTCTGAAAAGTAAAACCTTCTGTACCTGGCTGATTCACACCTATCATGATAACCGTCGTTGGTTTGCCGCCATAGTGAGCTACATCTGATGCGGTCGTACACTTGTTCAGCAACTGGTTCAAAAGCCATTGACTCAGCAAGGGTTGACCGTATAATTCACGCGATTACAGCACACCGTGGTATCAATGCGCCCTTAGCTCAGTTGGATAGAGCAACGACCTTCTAAGTCGTGGGCCGCAGGTTCGAATCCTGCAGGGCGCGCCATTAAAATTCAATCAGTTACGCCTTCTTTATTTCTTCTATAATTCCAGAGTGGGACATTATAACCAAAAATGTCGTCTATTTTCCTCGCGTGCTCAGTCAAATGATTAGGCGCAAGGTGAGCATATCTACGAACCATTTCTCTGGACTCCCATCCGCCCATTTCCTGAAGCACTGATAATGGGATGCCTGACGGAATCAACCAGCTTGCCCAGGTATGCCAGAGGTCATAGAAACGGAAATTTTCAACTCCTGCACGACGACAAGCTGATAGCCATGCTGTCTTGCTGTCAATGCGCATCTTCCTGAGCGCAGGCATTGATGTTCCATCTGCTCGCTTAGCCGCCCTGGTATGTACACCCACATTTGTGATGCTTGCCTGTTTGAGCACGCAACACTTTAGAGGCGGTATCGTTCAGCGCCACACCAATGGCGCGGTTTGATTTGCTATCTTCTGGATTCACCCTGGCAACTTGTCGCTGCATGTCAATCTGTTGCCACTCCAGATTTATGATGTTCGACTTTCTCAGAACAGTTACCAGCGCAAATTTGACGACAGATTTCAGTAGTTAGGGGCTCTCATCAATCAGGCGTTTTGCCTGATTCTTTTGTAAGTCTCTTGTGCCATTCCACCTCATACAGGTTTGCCTGCAAACAGTACTGATATTGCCCAGATATTCCGGCTGGCTTCGTGGTTGTTTTCAACAGTGATGAGGCATCGTGGCATCTCGTTGAAGACCATCGGGGTAAAACGGTTTATGACGTGGCATCAGGGGACGCATTATTTATTTCTGAACTCGGTCCGTTACCGGAAAATGTCACCTGGTATCCCCGGCAGGGGAGTTTCAGAAGTGGAACGGCATATCATGGATAAAGGATACGGAGGAAGAAACCTCGTTGCTGGAAGCCTGTAAGATGTATCAGGTGTTGCTGAACCGAGTTGATACATCAACTGCCCCTGATATTGAGTGGCCTGTGAACCCTGTCAGAGAGTAATCATTGGGATTATGCCGCAGCACGTCGTGCGCAAGAACGTGCTGCGGCTGGATGCTATTTTTTCCCTGAAGCGGAAAACATTACTACAGTACCTTTAACCTTGGTTTTAACATTCTCGAAATGCTCTGAGAGTATATGTGTTAAGCCTTCTTCGGAATCTTTTGTGTTTGAAAAGATGCCTTTCTGATTGTAAATGCGCATCAGTTTTTGACCGAAGCTATTGTGCACAACGCCGTCACCAAGAATTGTGGCTCCGTATAGAGTTCCATCGTCAGTTAAGGCCTGCGCCGCATTGCGTATTACACAGCTTTTTGTAGATATATTTCCAGGCAGGCAGTGAAGAAGGTAAAACATGGAAATGGAATCAAATTGACCATGTAACGCCGCGGGATAAGGATCAAAAACATCATGGCTAATTTTATGTTTAATTTTTGATTCCCCAGCCCTTGTCGATGCCGCGTTCAGGCTAGCTTCGTTCAAATCCATTAAAGATATCAGACTACTCTCAGGTACGTGAGTAAGGTAAAACCCAGTTCCAACACCAATATCCAGATGGTTGTTACCTAAATGTTCCAGAAAGTGTGGAAGAAGGTGTTCCTTTGTAGGACATCCCCATGCAAGCCGATTTGATACTCCCAAAACCCACCAGTCATAAAGCTTTAGGGTAAGTGGTGTGTAAATTTTAGCCCCATCATCTGTGTTTTTTTTCATTAGTTTCACCGTGTTATAGTTTTATTTGTGAATTAAATCAATTATAGCGATGAATTACAAGGGGTTAAATGATGCCACGGCATAACGAATTTGAATATATTGGGTCTTGTGTTGCGGTAAGAGGTTACACGCCAGGACGCAGGTTAAATGCTTACAATATTAGGGGATATTGTTTGCTTTTAACGGTAAACAAATTCCCCGGGGCTATACAATACCACCGGGGAGAAAATCTATTTAACGTTGTTAAAAGGTGTACTTAAGACCAGCAGTAGTGATGAAGTTATAGTTTTCTATGCCTGCACCATTTTTGCTGTAGTCAGAAGTGTTATCATTGTGATCATAAAGTGAAGTATCACCTTTTTTATTCGTAACCCGATTCCATGCGCCTTCAATATAAACTTTTGCGTTAGGCGTTACGTAATAACCTGCATTGACTGCAACAGAATAGTAATTTTGGTCTTTGACTTTACTGCGATAAGTGATTCTTTTTCCTGGGTCATAGTGTTCATCGTTATCAGATGCTTCCACCCAGCCGCTGTATTTAAATGTGCCACCTAGCTCAAAATCTTCATAACGATAACTTCCAGTCAAGCCAATGTAGGGCATTTTAAAACGTTGTTTGTAGCCGATTGCTCTTTCTCCATTCGGGAAGGAGCCGATATCATCTCTGAATCCCTCCTCAGAACTGTAGATATAGGAACCACCTCTGGCTGTAAAGCTATAACGGCTTTCCTGATATCCGGCCATGAGTCCCAGGCGGTAATTGGGTTCGTTGAGGAGCCAGCCTTTGATATTCAGATCAAATTCGTTGGCATAATTGAGTTGTGTATCAGGGTGTCTACTTTCATCCGTCCAGGTTCCGGGGTTACTGGAATCCATCCAGTCCCGATCGACCATATTGCCACCTCGGCTACCGAGAGTTGTCCAGCCAGCAGCCCCGATAGATATCTGGGGCATCAAATCCCAATTAATTGCCCCTTTAATAATTGCAGCGTTATTGAATTTCCAGTCAAGTTGACTGACTTTTCGGCCTCCTTCTTCGGCTAGATAAACACGCTCTTTTGTTTTTCCGCTCAGAGTTCCAAGACTAATGTCCGCATTTATGTTGTCAGGAGTAAACGATAAAGTCTCGGTAGAAGCAAAAGAGCTGATCGCAATAGGGGTTGTCAGGACTATTCCCAGAAGTTTCGCCCGCATAAAAGGTCTCCATTCAATCGTTTTAATGATTGAGTATGTATTTTTTATATCTAACTTAATGAGTCAATTGTATATTGCCCCACTGTTTATATTTTGTTTAACATTGAATTTTTGTCACAATACACTGTCAGTTTTTTAGTTTAATTGTCTGTTTGTGTTTTGCATTGTGGTTTTATGGGCTAATTATTTTTTCTTTGTGGAGTTTTTATCTATTCAAGTGCCATGCCTTTAGATGCATATTAGCGATAATAGCATGAGGTTTATCCTCAATTGCTGTGTTTTTTAGTATAAAAAAGAGGAACAAAACTGAGACACATAAGGCCTCGCAATGGCTTGCAAGGTTTTACATATTTTGAGGTGGTGGAACGTGTGAACGCAGAGATGGCGCGGTAATTTGTTGATTTAAAATGTCGTTCCTGGAGTTTCTAAGTCGTGGGCTACAGGTTCGAATCCTGCAGGGCGAGCCATTTCCTCGCCATTTATTTGTTCCCTTATACAAATTACACCATCACTTTGTTGTCGCAGTTTTGCTAAATAATTGGAACACGTCAGACGAATAAAATGAAAACAGAAATTCTGCTAAACAATTCATCTTGCCAGGATTTTGATTAGGAAAGTGAAAAGGAAAGGAGCAAGCTAAGTTGCTCCCTTTAATCATTAATACTCAAGGATACTCTGCGCGACGGGCAAATAGCGCAGAGAGAAATAGAGCGTGTCTTTACCGCAAGAGGAACGTTTCGCTAACAGCGAGGCGATCTCTGCATCCGGTTTCGGTTTCGCTGTAAACGTTTTACCTTTACCAGCGACAAACAGTTCATAAACAATGCCGCTTGCTGGGGCGGAACTTTGGCAATCGGCGCTGGCCTGTAGATAACGTTCACGCTGTTCAGCGGTCAGTTTATCCACGCCGCTGCCATCCTGTACCCAGACATTAACACCGGTTGCTTTAACTTGTTCCAGCAGTTGGCGATAGCCATCTGGCGACATGTTTCCGGCGAAAAAACTACTGATATAAACCGGTTTTGCTGAAACATCGCTAATCAACCGCTGCGCGTTGTTTAACCATGTTAGCAAAGGTTGACGGGCGGCTTCGCTGCGCCAGTTCAGGTCGTCAATTTCCGCGCTGATGTACCAGCCATCCGGCGTTACGCCAGGCACGGCGCTCCATAATCTGGCTTGCTGGAGATCGGCAGCCAGCAGGCGATTAAGATAGCTTTCCAGCGCCGCGGAGGACTGTTTCTGGTGTATAAAAAATTCCGGATCGGCGTTCAGCCCGACAATCAGCTTCAGGCCAGCCTGTTGCGCAGCTGCGGCACGCTTAAACAATAACGCGCGCTGTTCTGGCTGGGTGAATGCATCGCCGTAACGGGTCCATTGCAAAACCAGGGTATCGAAGCCTTGCAAACGTAACTGACTCATCAGCCCCTGCCACTGGGTATCGGTAACCTGACTATCACGGTTTTGTGGTTGCCAGATAATACCTTTCATCGCAAAGGAAAAAGGGCTGACCAAAAGCAGTGTCAACAATACGAAAATGAACTTACGCATTTACCAGTGCACTCCAATGGTGAGAAACGCGTTGTTGCGCTCTCCGTTACGTTGATTAATCGCCTTAAAGGTATGTTGATATTCGATGCCGAGACTGACTTTGTGCGGCCAGGCGTCGTAGTGCGTCTCGCCGGTCCAGATATTCCAGCGGACCCCGACACCGCCAAGCTGCGCGCCCTGAGTGCCTTTATCACGATAACCGTTGTCCTGAACGTGAGCATAAGGCTCAATAGTCTGCCCGTTTGCCACCTTCTGATGCCAGCTGACTCGATAATCTGCCGTCCACGCCTGAATATCCTGGCGGATATATTGCGCCGCATCGAGGTACAGGTTTTGGGCAAACCAGCCTGAACCGTTCGGGTGCCATTCGTCGCTGTATTTGCCGCCATTAAAGAATGAGGCGCTGGCGCGCAGCATGGTATCGGATGCGCCATTTTGTCCGTTCAGCGGCAACTGCTGTTCGACGGCGAGGAAAAAGATCTGATCGCGCAGCGGCTTCCAGCGCAGACCGGTGCCGGACATCGGATTTTTCACCGGCATCATCACCCCGTTTTCACCGGTATCGGCAAAGACGCGGCTATAAACTGAGAGCAGGTCGCCTTCCAGCAGCATATTGCGTCCGATGCGGTACTCGGCTTCCAGTTGCCCGTAGCTACGATAGCTTTTCCCTGGCGCTGCGCCGCCGACATTATTGTTAGCGGTACTCATTGCGCCGGAACGCAAGCCGATAGAAGAATCGAAACTGAACGTCCAGTGGCGACCGACCTCCTCATGCAGACGGCGGAAATTGAAGCGTTGCTGATTTTGCTCTGGGGTCAGTGGGGTTATCAGCGCCTGATTATCAATGTCATCAATCACCAGTCGGGCGTAGTGCTGCGTCGCAGGCATGTCATCCAGACGCTGGTTCACGTAGGCCAGTTGTCGGATAAGTGCCGGATCGTCCGGTAGCCCTTTATGCGCCTGTTCGAGCATTTCCCGCGACTGTGCGATATCACCGCTATCCCACAAGGCGTAACCGAGCGCTGCCTGGGTGTTGCTATTATTCGGTTCCAGTTCCAGAGCGGCGCGCAAATCACTCACCGCCGCCGGGACATTATGACGTTGGCGATAAATTGTCGCCCGCGCAACGTAAGCGTTGGCAGAAGGCGCAATATTGATTTAGCGCGTGAGATCGCTCAGTGCGAGTTCCGGCTGACCAGGAATGTAACGTTGCGCATGCAGCCACCAGTAGAGGGCATTGTTTCCCAGCCCACGTTGTTCTGCCTGCTGAAGCCAGCGATCACGAGCCGCACCATTTCCTGCCGCCTGGGCGGTATTGGCAGCAGCAAGCAGATCCTCATTGCTCATGCCGTGAAGACTGATTTTCTGCCAGGCCGCCAGTGCGGTGGCGTAGTCCTCAACCTGATACGCCTGATAGGCTACCGCACGATGTTGCCAGGCGTTCGGTTGTCGTTGTTCGGCCTGAAGCCATGCATACAACGCCACACCGGGTAGCGTGTCCCGATAACACTTTGCCAGACGGTTCCAGGCGGCAGCATCGTAGGAAGGCGACATATCGCCCAGCAAGCGAACTATTGCCGGGCAATTATCTGCAATACCCGGCAACTGACTTTGCCACTGACGTTGCTCCGCCAGCGGTAAGGGTTTCGATAAAATCGCCACCTTCGCCGGAGTTGCCAGGTAAGGATGACTTTCCAGCAGAGACGCCAGTCGCGCCATTAAAGTCTGGCTGACACGCGCATCGCCCTGGAAAGGATAGCGTTGCAGCAATAAATCGGCAGCTTCACGTGACTGCTCGTTCTGCATCAGTTGCCAGGTCAGTTGATCCAGGCGGGTAAGATTTGCCGGTTCTTGCTGATACAGCAATCGTGCCAGACGCAGAGCTTCAGCCTTGTTACGGGTCGCCACGCTAACGGTATAACGCTCCTCAAGCATTTCATTGGCGGGGAGGGTGGCGAGCAGTTTTTGCGCTGCGTCGTACTGACCTTCTTTTAACAGCACCGGTAGCGTCGCGCCAACAACATACTGGCGGTTGTCGGCAAACTGTACCGTATAATTCGCCAACGCCTGAACGGGGTTGCCGCTGTATTTAGATAACAGATAGAGCCAACTTTTCTCTTGTGCGTCCGTGGTAAATAGCGGCGTATTTTCAATGAGATAATGCTGGAGGCGTGCTTTTTCGCCACGATAAGCCAGCGCGGTCGCGTAAGTAATATATGACTGAGGATCGGTGAAGATCCCCTGTGATTGCAGCGCCAGGATCCGATCGTCCAGCTGCCCGGCAAGAAGCACGTCAAACCACTGACGGCGTTCTGCCGCACTTAATGTGTTCTGCTGGCGTGCTTCATTGTATAGCGTATCTGCCTGGGACCATTGTTTCAGGTAGATTGCCCGTTGCAGTAGATCGGTTCGCAGCGTTTTTCCTTCCGGCGATGCAGCAAACGTCGCATCGTTCAGTTGCGCTCTGGCGACAGGTAATTGTGCCAGCCGCAGGGCATTCTGCCCGACTTCACTGCGACAACGCAGGGTCGGCGCAGCATCGCACGCTTTTTGCTGGGCAAGCAGTTCTTCAACAGTCGTAACGCTTTTCACTTCAACTGGAATAGCCGCCAGACTGCGCTCAAGTCGGGCATCTCCTGGGTGACGTTTCAGTTGATCCTCAAGCAACAGCCGCGCCCGGTCATCATGACCAAAATGGCGATAGGCTTCCGCAAGGTATAAAGTTAGCGGAATATTATCCGGCACCTGTTGGTGTATATATTCAAATTCGCGGATGGCGGTTGCTTCGTCGTTATTTTTCTGTGCCTTCAGCGCCTTATCGAGACGGGGATAAATAACAAAATGGCGATAATCGCTCAGCCCCAGCTCTTCTGCGCTGGTGCCGATATTGTCTGCGAGTGCGCTGGTACTCAATAAAGACGTCAGCAGTAAACCAGACCATCCGATGACGCGATTAAGGTTATTCTCCTTCATTTTCGGACTCCAGTTGCGCAACCTGTTCTGGGTTTAAACCTGCTTTGAGTAATAGTGATTGCATCGAAACTTGTAATTCGCGTTGAATTGTCAGGACGCGATCCAACGTTTCCTGGCTGATAACGCCTTCGGTGACCAAAAACTTGCCGAGCGGCAGAGAACTGCGTTCATGGCGCAATAACAACACGTTAATTGCTGAACGATTAATATGACCGAGCGTGGTCAGTATTTCGGCGAACAGGAACTGATGCGGCACATATTGCCGCCAGATTTCAACGGCCTGCTGTTCCGTGAGCCACTGATGCTGAACCGCATTGTACAACATTGCCCGCGGATCGTGACCGCGTCGGCGTGCATACCAGTGACGTAACCCCGTGACAATTTGTCCGCGCAGAACAATGACGTAACGCACTTTGCGTCCGACTTTACGCGTCAGGGCTGCCAGCGAAACCGGGTCAATACCATCTTCACTGCCGACAATTAACTCATCATTTTCCAGACGCAGCGGCAGCACTGCATAATGCAGCGCCACGGAAGCCGGCATTTCGGCAATCAGTGATGAAGGGATCTGCCAGGCGTCGATCGACTCCCACGCCACGCCGTTTTGCTCTGCCAGCGCCTGTGCCAGCTGTTCGGCGCTAATCAGCCCCTGCATCAGCATTGAACCGCCCAGGCGTAGACCTTCGACGCGATTACGCAGTGCTGTATCGAGTTGTTCTTCAGTGATGACCTGATTTTCCAGCAGAATTTGGCCTAACGGGCGCAACGAGCGGGTATCGCCAGTCACGCTGGGGAAGTCATGCGTTGTTTTATCCCACGCGACGCGACGTGGATCGCCGTGTTGAAGTACCTGTTTTAACGCGCGCCAGTTGGCCATGAAGTTAATCAGGTTGCCCCAGAAAAGACGCAGGACAGATAGCAGCCCCTGCGTCAGGCCGTAGTAGCCAGTAACGAAAATCACCCGCTGCACGATGCGGTTAATCATCAAGCCAAAGTTTAGCCACAGCAGAGTCATTAACCATGCGCTGCCGCTGAAAATAGAAAGGAAATGCCAGGCATCGGGCCACAAACTTTCATACGCCAGCAACAGCAAAAGCTGTATCATCACCAGCATCGCGAGGAAGCTGACAAAGTTACTGATTGCCCCTTTGCGGTCGCGCCAGAGAAAGTAGTTCAGCGTCAGGCTGGAGGTCCATTTGTGGGTTTTAAAGCCCTGGAAAACAATGCCGATGATCCAGCGAGATTTTTGCCGAACCGCAGTCGAAAAGGTATCGGGGAAATATTCGCGCACGCAGATCATGTTTGACGTCCGCGCATGCTGTAAAAATTTACGCTGCTCGCGTTCTTTGGCTTCGTCCACCACCGGAAAACGGACAAAAATTTCCGTCATACCTTTCTCTTTCAGGCGGAAGCCAATGTCGTAATCTTCAGTCAGACTCTGCACGTCGAAAGCAATACCGTCACCGTCAGCTAACAGTGCGGTCACGGCGCGGCGGCTGAAACAGGTGCCGACGCCTGCGCTGGGCACCTGTCCGGCGAGGGCTTCACGCACCGGAACATCTTTGCCATGCAGTTCTGAAAACTCATCAATGTAGGTCATGCTGGTGAAGTGCGTCCATTCGCGTTCGAACGGATACACTGGGATCTGAATCAGATCTTTACGCTCGACCAGATAGTTGAACAGACGCAATTCCATCGGTGAAATCACATCTTCGGCGTCATGCAGAATAAAACCAGCAAAAGCGAAATTGGCGCTACGTTCAAATTGGGTGATGGCGTCCAGCACGTTGTTCAGACAGTCGGCTTTGCTGGTGGGGCCAGGACGCGCGCAGACTACCTTATGCACGTTCGGGAAGCGAGCGCACACTTCGTCAACATCACGCTGAGTATCGGGGTCGTTGGGGTAGGTGCCAACAAAGATATGATAGTTTTCGTAGTCGAGCGTGGTCGCCGCCAGCTCGGCCATATTGCCGATGACGCCCGTTTCATTCCACGCCGGAACCATAATCGCTAACGGTTTTTCATCTGGTTTATACAGTTCGCGGTAACTCATTCGCGGGTAGCGGCGATAAACACTCAACTTGCGTTTAATGCGGCGTACCCAGTAGACGACATCAATAAAAAAATCGTCCAGCCCGCTGATGAACATAATGACCGCTAACGTTATCGCGATTACTTTTAAGCCGTAGAGCCAGGTAGCAAAAACATCAAGAAGCCAGTCCACACAAAAACCTTACATTAACGCTGGTTATGTTTAGGGTGGCGTATATTAAGGTTTTTTATGAATTGTGACAGCTTTTTATCATTAATAGGTATTACTATTGCGGCATGTTATTTTTACACTGGTTATAAAAGTTGCCGTTTGCTGAAGGATTAAGCGGGTAATATGATAACAAACCTTGTCCCCCGTGCATCTGACGTTACTGCAACAGTGCCTTTATGCGCGACAACAATCGATTTCACTATCGCCAGACCAATGCCGCTACCTTCGCCTTTTCGCTGGCGGGAAGGATCAATGCGGTAGAAACGGTCAAACAATCGCGGTAAGTGTTCGGGCGCAATGGGCGTACCGGGGTTTTCGACGGTAACTTGCACCAGGTGATCGACCGTCTGGCAGCGCACGACAATTGTCTCTCCGGTTGGCGTATAACGCAGGGCATTAGAAAGCAGGTTGCTTAACGCCCGACGCAGCATCAGCGGATCGCCCGCAACCTGACACTCGTCGCCAACAAACCGCAGCTCCACGCCGCGATCTTCTGCTAACGCCTCGAAAAAATCGAACACTTTGCCGACTTCATCCGCCAGGTTGAGCATTTTCTTTTCGGGGATTAGCTGGTTGTTATCGGCCTGAGCGAGAAACAGCATATCGCTGACCATTTTCGCCATTCGCGTCAGCTCTTCGAGATTAGAGTAGTGCACATCTTCCAGCTCCTTCTGGCTGCGCGACTGGCTGAGGGCGATTTCCGTTTGCGTAATGAGATTAGTAATAGGTGTGCGAATTTCGTGGGCGATATCCGCTGAGAAATTGGACTGGCGGGTAAAGACATCCTCAATACGCTCGATCATATGGTTGAACGACAGTACCAGCTGTTCCAGCTCAATGGGCACGGTCTGCGGGTCAAGGCGAACGTCGAGATCTTTCGAGGTAATGTTCTGGATTTGACGGCTGACGCTGCGGATCGGCGCGTGACCTTTATGTACCGCCAACAGCACGATAAAGACGATCAGGATGCTAATGATCGATGCGGTCATTACAAGTTTATTCATCAAATCATTTATGTAATGAAGATGAAAATCGATCGAAAGCGCAATGTAGAGCGTATAAATCGGTTTGCCGTCCACCAGTGGGCCAACCGGCAAGCTAATCATCCGCCAGTTGCTGTGTTCCATATGCCCGTGACCGTGGCCCGGCATCATCATCGTCGGGCCGGAAAGGAGATACACCTCGCCGCCCTGCGCGTCTTTATCGGGTATGGCGTCACGCGTAAACTCGCGGATATCCGGCGCTCCGGGGGAGTGATACACCGTTTTACCGTGGCTATTTGCCAGGGAGATCAACACATTGGAATAACCACTGACGATATCTTCCAGCGTCATTAAGCGTCGGGCTTGCGTTTCGTCAGGGTGATTAAGTACCCGTTCAAGGGTGGCGCTAATCTCCTTTAAATCATTAATATCCTGCTCGGCAAAATGCACTTTTACCGAGTGGATCATGATCCATGCAAAGGCGAAAAACGCCGCGATGGTGGCGAGGCTGATAAAAAAGGTCAGGCGGGTTGCCAGCGAAAACGGGCGCTGAAATGGCTTACTGACCATCCGGCACCTCTAGCATGTAACCCACGCCGCGCACGGTTTGAATCAGCTTCGGCTCAAAGTCGTTGTCGATTTTGCCACGCAGCCGCTTCACCGCCACATCAATGGCGTTAGTGTCGCTGTCGAAATTCATGTCCCACACCTGTGAGGCAATAAGTGAGCGGGGCAGTACTTCGCCCTGATGGCGAAGGAAAAACTCCAGCAGAGTAAATTCTTTACTGGTCAGAGTGATGCGCGTGCCACTGCGGGTGACTTTGCGGCTGACGAGATCGACCATCAGATCGGCAACCTGAAACTGACTTTCGATAATCACCGCCGCCCCGCGCCGCAGTAGAGTGCGCACCCGCGCCAGCAGTTCAGCAAAAGCGAACGGCTTCACCAGATAGTCATCCGCCCCCAACTCCAGCCCCTTGACGCGATGTTCAATGGTGCCAAGCGCGGTAAGCAACAGAATCGGCATCCCCTTATTGGCGGAACGCAACATGCGCACGATATCCCAGCCGTTCACGTCCGGCAGCATAATATCGAGGATTATCAGATCATAATCACCGGTCATCGCCAGATGGTAGCCATTCAGCCCGTTGTCGGCCAAATCGACCACAAAACCGGCTTCGGTTAACCCTTTGGTCAAGTATTCTCCGGTTTTCTTTTCATCTTCGACAATCAACAGTTTCATATTTCCTCCGCATGTTGCCCGGGCAATTCTAGAGTAGCGGGATCAGATGGCAATCGCTTATTGGCAAAATGACAATTTTGTCATTTTCCTGTCACCGGAAAATCAGAGCCTGGCGAGTAAAGTTGGCGGCATAAAATCACCAGAAATTATGAGCCTATGTCTCCTTGTAAACTTCTGCCATTTTGTGTGGCCCTTGCGCTAACCGGTTGTTCACTGGCACCGGATTATCAGCGCCCGGCAATGCCCGTGCCGCAGCAGTTCTCACTCAACCAGAACGGCCTGGTTAACGCAGCAGATAACTAC
The DNA here is from genome assembly GCF_046486405.1 of Escherichia sp. WS338. Taxonomy (NCBI): domain Bacteria; kingdom Pseudomonadati; phylum Pseudomonadota; class Gammaproteobacteria; order Enterobacterales; family Enterobacteriaceae; genus Escherichia; species Escherichia sp. WS338. The sequence continues at coordinate 177,838 of NZ_JBJQLL010000003.1, forward strand.
CAGAACGCGGGCTGGCGCACCTTTTTTGTTGATAATCAGGTGAAGACGCTGATTAGCGAGGCGCTGGTGAATAACCGGGATTTGCGCATGGCGACGCTGAAAGTGCAGGAAGCGCGGGCGCAATATCGTCTGACCGATGCCGACCGCTACCCACAGCTCAATGGCGAGGGCAGCGGCAGCTGGAGCAACAATCTTAAAGGCGATTCAGCCTCGACGCGGGAGTTCTCGACTGGCCTTAACGCCAGCTTTGATCTCGATTTTTTCGGTCGCTTAAAGAACATGAGCGAAGCCGAGCGCCAAAATTATTTAGCCACTGAGGAAGCCCAGCGCGCGGTGCATATTCTGCTGGTTTCTAATGTCGCGCAAAGCTATTTCAATCAGCAGCTGGCGTATGCGCAATTGCAAATAGCCGAAGAAACGCTGCGTAATTATCAGCAGTCATATGCGTTTGTCGAAAAACAACTGTTGACAGGTAGCAGTAATGTTCTGGCGCTGGAACAGGCTCGCGGGGTGATTGAAAGTACCCGCAGCGACATCGCTAAACGTCAGGGGGAACTGGCGCAGGCGAATAATGCATTGCAACTGTTATTGGGAAGCTACGGCAAGCTGCCGCAAGCGCAGACAGTAAACAGCGACAGCCTGCAAAGCGTTAAATTACCGGCGGGCTTGCCGTCGCAAATCTTATTGCAGCGCCCTGATATTATGGAAGCTGAACACGCGTTAATGGCGGCTAATGCCAATATTGGTGCTGCGCGTGCGGCATTTTTCCCGTCTATCAGCCTGACCAGCGGAATATCAACCGCCAGCAGCGATCTGTCGTCATTATTTAACGCCAGCAGCGGGATGTGGAATTTTATTCCTAAAATTGAGATCCCCATTTTTAATGCCGGACGCAACCAGGCCAATCTGGATATCGCCGAAATTCGCCAGCAGCAGTCGGTGGTGAATTATGAACAGAAAATCCAGAACGCCTTTAAAGAAGTGGCAGATGCGCTGGCATTACGTCAAAGCCTGAACGATCAAATCAGCGCCCAGCAGCGTTATCTGGCGTCGCTGCAAATTACTTTGCAACGGGCGCGGACATTATATCAGCACGGCGCAGTCAGTTATCTGGAAGTGCTGGATGCCGAGCGTTCTTTATTTGCAACCCGACAAACTTTACTTGACCTGAATTATGCCCGTCAGGTTAACGAAATTTCTTTATATACCGCCTTAGGGGGCGGTTGGCAGCAATAATTTTTAACTCCAGGAGAGAATAAATGAAAAAAGCACTGCAAGTCGCAATGTTTAGTCTGTTTACCGTTATTGGCTTTAATGCCCAGGCTAACGAACATCATCATGAAACCATGAGCGAGGCACAACCACAGGTCATTAGCGCCACCGGTGTGGTAAAAACCATTGATCTGGAAAGCAAAAAAATCACCATCCACCACGATCCAATTACCGCGGTGAACTGGCCGGAGATGACCATGCGCTTTACCATCACCCCGCAGACGAAAATGAGTGAAATTAAAACCGGCGACAAAGTGGCGTTTAATTTTGTCCAGCAGGGCAACCTTTCTTTATTACAGGATATTAAAGTCAGCCAGTAACCCAGGTTTAATGAGATGAAAAAAATCGCGCTTATTATCGGCAGCATGATCGCGGGCGGTATTATTTCTGCGGCAGGTTTTACCTGGTTTGCAAAGGCTGAACCGCCCACAGAAAAAACGCCGACCGCAGAACGTAAAATCTTATTCTGGTACGACCCGATGTATCCCAATACGCGGTTCGATAAACCAGGTAAATCGCCGTTTATGGATATGGATCTGGTGCCGAAATATGCCGATGAAGAGAGTTCTGCGTCTGGTGTACGCATTGACCCGACCCAGACGCAGAATCTGGGGGTGAAAACGGCGACCGTCACGCGCGGGCCGCTGACTTTTGCCCAAAGTTTCCCGGCGAATGTCAGTTACAACGAGTATCAGTATGCCATTGTGCAGGCTCGCGCTGCCGGGTTTATCGATAAGGTGTATCCGCTTACCGTGGGCGATAAAGTACAAAAGGGCACACCGCTTCTCGACCTGACCATTCCCGACTGGGTGGAAGCGCAGAGTGAGTATTTACTGCTGCGCGAAACCGGCGGTACGGCGACCCAGACTGAAGGCATTCTTGAGCGACTGCGACTGGCGGGAATGCCGGAGGCGGATATTCGCCGCCTGATCGCCACGCAAAAAATCCAGACTCGCTTTACGCTCAAATCGCCCATTGATGGCGTGATCACCGCGTTTGATCTGCGCGCGGGAATGAATATCGCCAAAGATAACGTGGTCGCGAAAATTCAGGGTATGGACCCGGTGTGGATCACTGCCGCGATCCCGGAGTCCATCGCCTGGCTGGTGAAAGATGCCTCGCAGTTTACGCTCACCGTTCCGGCACGACCTGATAAAACACTCACCATCCGCAAATGGACGCTGCTACCCGGCGTGGATGCCGCAACCCGCACGCTGCAGCTGCGCCTGGAAGTCGACAACACCGACGAGGCGCTAAAGCCGGGAATGAACGCCTGGTTGCAACTCAACACCGCCAGCGAACCGATGCTGCTCATTCCGTCACAAGCGCTGATTGATACCGGCAGCGAACAGCGGGTGATTACCGTTGATGCCGACGGGCGCTTTGTACCGAAACGCGTTGCCGTTTTCCAGGCATCGCAAGGCGTCACCGCATTACGCTCTGGTCTGGCGGAAGGTGAAAAGGTGGTTTCCAGCGGCCTGTTCCTGATTGATTCCGAAGCCAATATTTCTGGCGCACTGGAGCGGATGCGCTCTGAAAGTGCTACCCATGCGCATTGAGGGAATAACCAATGATTGAATGGATTATTCGTCGCTCGGTGGCGAACCGTTTTCTGGTGCTGATGGGCGCGTTGTTTCTGAGTATCTGGGGCACCTGGACCATCATTAACACGCCAGTGGATGCACTGCCGGATCTCTCTGATGTGCAGGTGATTATTAAAACCAGCTATCCCGGTCAGGCACCGCAAATCGTTGAAAATCAGGTGACTTATCCGCTAACCACCACCATGTTGTCGGTGCCTGGCGCGAAGACTGTGCGCGGTTTCTCGCAGTTTGGCGACTCTTATGTGTATGTCATTTTCGAAGATGGCACCGATCCGTACTGGGCGCGCTCGCGGGTGCTGGAGTACCTCAACCAGGTACAGGGTAAGCTGCCTGCGGGAGTCAGCGCCGAGCTGGGGCCAGATGCCACGGGTGTTGGCTGGATCTATGAATATGCACTGGTGGATCGCAGCGGTAAGCACGATCTTGCCGATTTACGCTCATTGCAGGACTGGTTTCTCAAATATGAGCTGAAAACCATTCCTGACGTTGCGGAAGTGGCGTCGGTAGGCGGTGTGGTGAAAGAGTATCAGGTGGTTATCGATCCTCAGCGCCTGGCGCAATATGGCATCAGTCTCGCCGAAGTAAAAAGCGCGCTGGATGCTTCAAACCAGGAAGCGGGTGGTTCGTCGATCGAACTGGCGGAAGCGGAATATATGGTGCGAGCCAGCGGCTATCTGCAAACGCTCGACGACTTTAATCACATCGTTTTAAAAGCCAGTGAAAATGGCGTGCCCGTTTATCTGCGTGATGTTGCGAAGGTCCAGATTGGCCCGGAGATGCGCCGGGGCATTGCCGAACTGAACGGCGAAGGCGAAGTGGCGGGCGGGGTGGTGATCCTGCGCTCCGGCAAAAACGCCCGAGAAGTAATCGCCGCCGTGAAGGACAAACTGGAAACGCTGAAAAGTAGTCTGCCGGAAGGTGTGGAGATAGTTACAACATACGATCGCAGCCAGCTCATTGACCGCGCCATCGACAACCTCAGCGGCAAGTTGCTGGAAGAGTTTATTGTGGTGGCGGTAGTCTGTGCGCTGTTTCTCTGGCATGTGCGCTCGGCGCTGGTGGCGATTATTTCGTTGCCGCTGGGGTTGTGTATTGCTTTTATTGTCATGCACTTTCAGGGACTGAACGCCAATATTATGTCGCTGGGCGGCATTGCGATTGCCGTCGGGGCGATGGTCGATGCCGCTATCGTCATGATCGAGAATGCGCATAAACGGCTGGAAGAGTGGCAGCACCAGCATCCTGACGCCACGCTGGATAATAAAACGCGCTGGCAGGTGATTACCGATGCGTCTGTTGAAGTGGGGCCGGCGCTGTTTATCAGTCTGCTGATTATCACGCTGTCGTTTATCCCGATCTTCACCCTGGAAGGGCAGGAAGGGCGTCTGTTTGGCCCGCTGGCGTTCACCAAAACCTATGCGATGGCGGGTGCGGCGCTACTGGCGATCGTAGTGATCCCGATCCTGATGGGCTACTGGATCCGTGGCAAAATTCCGCCGGAAAGCAGTAACCCGCTCAATCGCTTTTTGATTCGTGTTTATCATCCGCTGTTGCTGAAAGTACTGCACTGGCCGAAAACCACGCTGTTGGTGGCAGCGCTTTCGGTGCTGACGGTTCTCTGGCCGCTCAATAAAGTTGGCGGGGAATTTTTACCGCAGATCAATGAAGGCGACTTGTTGTATATGCCATCGACGCTGCCGGGGATTTCCGCAGCAGAGGCGGCGAGCATGCTGCAAAAAACCGACAAGCTGATTATGAGCGTACCGGAAGTGGCGCGGGTATTTGGCAAAACCGGGAAAGCGGAAACCGCCACCGATTCAGCTCCACTGGAGATGGTAGAAACGACTATCCAGCTTAAGCCGCAGGATCAGTGGCGGCCTGGCATGACGATGGACAAAATCATTGAGGAACTGGATAACACCGTGCGTCTGCCGGGGCTGGCGAATCTGTGGGTGCCGCCAATTCGTAACCGTATCGATATGCTCTCGACTGGCATTAAAAGCCCTATTGGCATTAAAGTTTCCGGCACTGTGCTGGCGGATATCGACACGATGGCGGAGCAAATTGAAGAAGTGGCGCGAACGGTGCCAGGCGTGGCTTCTGCGCTTGCTGAGCGTCTGGAAGGTGGGCGTTATATCAACGTTGAGATTAACCGTGAAAAAGCCGCGCGTTACGGTATGACGGTGGCGGATGTGCAGTTGTTTGTGACTTCTGCGGTGGGCGGGGCGATGGTTGGCGAAACGGTGGAAGGGATTGCTCGTTATCCAATTAATCTGCGTTATCCGCAAAGTTGGCGCGATAGCCCGCAGGCACTGCGCCAGTTGCCGATCCTCACGCCGATGAAGCAGCAAATCACCCTGGCAGACGTGGCTGACGTTAAAGTCTCTACCGGACCGTCGATGCTGAAAACCGAGAATGCGCGCCCGACGAGCTGGATTTATATCGATGCCCGCGATCGTGACATGGTGTCGGTGGTTCACGATCTGCAAAAAGCGATAGCTGAAAAAGTGCAGTTAAAACCGGGCACCAGCGTGGCATTCTCCGGGCAGTTCGAGCTACTGGAGCGCGCCAACCATAAGCTGAAACTCATGGTGCCGATGACGTTGATGATCATCTTCGTGCTGTTGTATCTGGCGTTCCGTCGGGTGGGCGAAGCGTTGCTGATTATCAGCAGTGTACCGTTTGCGCTGGTGGGTGGCATCTGGTTGCTGTGGTGGATGGGCTTTCATCTTTCCGTGGCGACGGGTACCGGTTTTATTGCCCTTGCCGGGGTTGCTGCCGAATTTGGCGTGGTGATGCTGATGTATTTACGTCACGCCATAGAGGCCGAGCCGTCGTTGAATAATCCGCAAACATTCAGCGAGCAGAAGCTGGATGAGGCGTTGTATCACGGCGCGGTCCTGCGCGTGCGCCCGAAAGCGATGACGGTGGCGGTGATTATCGCTGGTCTGCTGCCGATTCTGTGGGGAACGGGAGCAGGTTCAGAGGTGATGAGCCGGATTGCCGCGCCGATGATTGGCGGCATGATCACCGCGCCTTTGCTATCGCTGTTTATTATCCCGGCGGCGTATAAGCTGATGTGGCTGCACCGACATCGGGTACGGAAATAAAAGCAGGATACCCGGTTTAACCGTGTGGATTGTGTCTTGCGACGATGGGCACTAAATGTTAAAAGGTGCCCCTCAACAAAAAAGACACACAGGGGAAAGGCGTGAAAAACGCGTCAACCGTATCGGAAGATACTGCGTCGAATCAAGAGCCGACGCTTCATCGCGGATTACATAACCGTCATATTCAACTGATTGCGCTGGGTGGCGCAATTGGTACTGGTCTGTTTCTTGGCATTGGTCCGGCGATTCAGATGGCGGGTCCGGCTGTATTGCTGGGCTACGGCGTCGCCGGGATCATCGCTTTCCTGATTATGCGCCAGCTTGGCGAAATGGTGGTTGAGGAGCCGGTATCTGGTTCATTTGCCCACTTTGCCTATAAATACTGGGGACCGTTTGCGGGCTTCCTCTCTGGCTGGAACTACTGGGTAATGTTCGTGCTGGTGGGAATGGCAGAGCTGACCGCTGCGGGCATCTATATGCAGTACTGGTTCCCGGATGTTCCAACGTGGATTTGGGCTGCCGCCTTCTTTATTATCATCAACGCCGTTAACCTGGTGAACGTGCGCTTATATGGCGAAACCGAATTCTGGTTTGCGCTGATTAAAGTGCTGGCGATCATCGGTATGATCGGCTTTGGCCTGTGGCTGCTGTTTTCTGGTCACGGCGGCGAGAAAGCCAGTATCGATAACCTCTGGCGTTACGGTGGTTTTTTTGCCACCGGCTGGAATGGGCTGATTTTGTCGCTGGCGGTAATTATGTTCTCTTTCGGCGGTCTGGAGCTGATTGGGATTACTGCCGCTGAAGCGCGCGATCCGGAAAAAAGCATCCCTAAAGCAGTGAATCAGGTGGTGTATCGCATCTTGCTGTTTTATATCGGTTCACTGGTGGTTTTACTGGCACTCTATCCGTGGGTGGAAGTGAAATCCAACAGTAGCCCATTTGTGATGATTTTCCATAATCTCGACAGCAACGTGGTGGCTTCTGCGCTGAACTTCGTCATTCTGGTGGCATCGTTATCGGTGTATAACAGCGGGGTTTATTCTAACAGCCGCATGCTGTTTGGCCTTTCTGTGCAGGGTAATGCACCGAAGTTTTTGACTCGCGTCAGCCGTCGCGGCGTGCCGATTAACTCGCTGATGCTTTCCGGAGCCATCACTTCGCTGGTGGTGTTAATCAACTATCTGCTGCCGCAAAAAGCGTTTGGTCTGCTGATGGCGCTGGTGGTAGCAACGCTGCTGTTGAACTGGATTATGATCTGCCTGGCGCATCTGCGTTTTCGCGCGGCGATGCGACGTCAGGGACGTGAAACACAGTTTAAGGCGCTGCTTTATCCGTTCGGCAACTATCTTTGCATTGCCTTCCTCGGCATGATTTTGCTGCTGATGTGCACGATGGATGATATGCGCTTGTCAGCGATCCTGCTGCCGGTGTGGATTGTATTCCTGTTTGTGGCATTTAAAACGCTGCGTCGGAAATAAGGCATTCACGCTACATCCGACAAAACGATGTCCGCTCTCATCCATTCGATGAGAGCGTTTTTTTTAATTACTGCTTAAATGCACCCGCCAGAGAGCGAATATCATTGCCGGTTGGCGACTGATGAAGTCGCAGACCAAACTCTTCGACAATCGCAAATATGTGATCGAATATATCAGCCTGAATGCTTTCATATTCCAGCCACACCACGGTATTAGTAAACGCGTAGATCTCAAGCGGTAAACCGTTATCGCCCGGAGCTAATTGGCGCACCATTAAGGTCATATCTTTGCGAATCCGCGGATGATTCCGCAGATATTCGTTCAGATAGGCACGAAAGGTTCCAATATTGGTCATTCGGCGCAGGTTTAATACCGACTCCGTAGAACCTTGCTGGCGATTCCACTCATTAATTTCCTGATGGCGGCTGGTTAAATAAGGCTTTAACAAATGCGCTTTATTCAGACGTTGCATTTCGTCTTCATCAAGAAAACGAATACTGGTGACATCAATACTGATACTGCGCTTAATACGTCGCCCGCCAGATGCTGACATCCCGCTCCAGTTTTTAAAGGAGTCAGAAACCAGAGACCAGGTGGGAATAGTGGTAATGGTATTGTCCCAGTTACGTACTTTGACGGTGGTTAACCCAATATCGATCACCGCGCCATCCGCGCCGTATTTCGGCATCTCCAGCCAGTCGCCCAGTTTCAGCATATCGTTCGCGGAAAGCTGAATACCTGCCACCAGACCAAGAATCGGATCTTTAAATACCAACATCAGCACGGCAGCCATTGCACCAAGACCGCTGATCAGAATCGCTGGCGACTGACCAATCAGCAGCGAGATCATCAAAATGCCGACCAGAATCGCGCCGATCAGTTTAATCCCCTGAAATATCCCTTTCAGCGGTAACTGAGATGCCGCCGGGAATTTCTGCGCCAGATTCAAAATCACATCCAGCAACGAGAAGACTGAAAGCAGCGCATACATCATGATCCACAACTGCGCGCAGGTAGTCAGAATATCTGCCGCTTCGGTGCCTTTTTGTAGCCAGAATACCGCCTGAATATTGACGATAATCCCCTGCAGGGTAAAAGCTAAACGGTGGAAGAGTTTATTCTGGGTAATGATTTGCAACCAAAGCCGTGAACTGGCGATGGCGCGTTTTTCGAAGGTCCGCAGTACCACCCAATGCAAAAAAATATGCACCACGACGGCGGTCAGAAAAATAATACCGAAAATCATCACCATTGAGGTGGTGTGATCGATCTCAATACCCGCTAAATCTTCAACCTGGGATATTAAATCCTGCATAACGTCTCCTTTATACAACAGCAGACTATGATGACGGCTGAAACAGGGTTATGCAAATCAGGAGAATCTGAGGGGAAATAGCCGGGCAGATGCCCGGCAAGAGAGAATTACACTTCGGTTAAGGTGATGTTTTGCGGCAGACGAGATTTCGGCAGCGTAGCGTTAAAATCTTCAACGCTGTGATGACCCACCGGAACAACTACCAGACTGGTGTAGCCTTTCTCTTTCAGACCAAATTCTTCGTCGAGGATGGCGGCGTCAAAACCTTCGATGGGTACCGCGTCCAGACCCAGCGCCGCCACGCCGAGCAGGAAGTTGCCGACGTTGAGATAAACCTGTTTTGCCATCCACTCTGCATCATCATGCAGATCTTTACGGTGCATATCGGCGAAGAACTTGCGACCTTTATCGTTCGCGGCTTTCGCTTCCGGCGTGGCAAAGCGGCCATCGGCATCTTCCTGGTCAACAACCAGCTTCAGCCAGGCATCGTCCATCGCGGTTTTTGCACAGAACACCACGACGTGCGAGGCATCAAGCATTTTACGCTCGTTGAATACGTAATTATCGGCAGCGGATTTGGCAACACGCGCTTTACCTTCTTCCGTGCTGGCAACAATAAAATGCCATGGCTGGGAGTTGGTGCTGGATGGGCTGTATTGCAGTAGCGTTTTTATCTGCTCGGCCTGTTCCGGGGTAAGTTTTTTGCTGGCATCAAATGCCTTAGTGGAATGACGCTTTAAGGCGACAGAAATGATATCCATAAAGACTCCATGTGAAAGTAATTTTGCGTGCCAGCAGATTACAAGGATCGAGATGAAATGGTAAGCGAGAAAAATGCGCTATTGATTTACGGTTGAGTCAGGACGCAGTCGTTTTTGATCGCGTTTAGCCAGACCATCAACCACCAGATTCCACGAATCGTTGATCAGATCGCGAAGTAACGCTTCGGAGATTTCCTCGCCGGGATACACCGAAATCCAGTGCTTTTTATTCATGTGATACCCTGGCTTGATGCTTGGGTATATTTGCTGATTTAGCAGGGATTTTTGTGGATCGGACTTCAGATTGATAAAGGGGACGCCGCGCAGCTCCGACGACAGCATAAAAATCTTGCCGCCAATTTTAAAAACATCGAACTCCGGGCCAAAAGGCCAGCAAAGCTCGACAAAGGGTAACTCAAGAGCCAGGCGTTTCGCCGTTTCGTGCAGTGATTGCTTATCCATAAACGTTCCTTTAGGCGAAGGAGAATAAGCAAAGTATGCCGCGAAGTTCGGCGATAATCGACGTTTAATCCGCCAGCGAGAACCAGCGTCGCCAGATAAAGCGCAGAACAAAATACTCAATAGCGCCCAGCACTAAAAACCACAGACAAAACAATAAAGTGTAAAGCTGGCTAAGATCCATCAGATGGAACATGGTCACCAGTTTTTGTGCCAGCGTCAGCCCCAGTGCGGGGGCGGGCAGCAGCAGGCAAGAGAGGAAAGCCATCAGCAAAATGCCTGCTGCGGTGGTCAAGGTTTCTAAAGGGTGTTTCATAACATTGTTAAATGTAAGTTAAAACACCATTGTCAGGGATATTCTTCTGTAAGGCAATTCCCGGCTTAGTCACCAGCCCAGATCTCACAATGCTTTTTCACCAGCCCAATCAGCGAGCCGCCATCGGCGACGAAATCGCGCATCAGCTGCGCTTCATTCAGACCGCTGACGACCTGGTGATGCAGGGCCTCAATCGCACTCGATGCACCCATTTTATGTGCCGAAGGGGCGATTTTTTCCAGCAATCGCAAGGTGTCTTCCGTCAATGGTCGACGATCGCCAGTGTGCGGATCGGTAATGACGCCTTCCAGCCCATAGCGGCAGGCCTGGAAACGGTTGAATTTATACAGCAGGTAATCTTTCTCCTGATGTTTAAACGGGCGTTCCGTCAGTAACCAGTGGGCGGTAGCCTGAATCAATCCTGCCATATTTACCGCATGGCTAAGAGTTAACGGGGTATCCATTACCCGAACCTCCACCGTGCCAAAATGAGGACTGGGGCGAATATCCCAGTGCAGATCTTTAATGCTGTCGATCATCGTGGTGTAACTCAGGCAGCGAAACAGGGCTTCAAATTGTTGCCAGTTACTGACCCACGGCATCGGGCCATTATCGGGAAAGGCGGAAAAAATATTCGGTCGTGAGGAGGCAAAACGCGTATCCGTTCCTTGCATATATGGCGACGCGGCGGAAAGGGCGATAAAGTGCGGCACAAACCGTGACAAGCCGTGCAGCAAATAAATGGCATCATCGCCACTGGCGCAACCAACATGGACATGCTGACCAAAAACGGTCGCCTGTTGAATGAGATAACCAAAGTTTTCCAGCGTTCGTTGATAGCGTTCGTTATCGCATACCTCCTGACGCTGCCATTTCTGAAACGGGTGCGTGCCACCGCCGCAAATTTCCAGATGATGGTCTGCGGCTGCCTGCAATACGACTTTCTGCATCGCTGAAAATTGCCCGGCAGCCTGGTTGATATCACGGCAAACATCCGTCGCCAGCTCCAGCATACTTTCGGTGATATCGTGCTTTACCTCTCCGGCCGTGATCTTATTTTTAACCGCGTCAATCAGCATTGAAGAGTCCTGGCTTAAGTCATAGCCCGGCGGATTAACCACCTGCATTTCCAGTTCAATACCGAGGGTAAAAGGTTCAGAAACATGAAAATCGGGTAATGGCATAGGTTTCTCTTATGTTGGCGTTTTCTATTCAGTATAGAAGTCGGAGCGGCTGGGCGAGATGCGGAAGTTCTGGAATGTTTCTTTTTTTGATGATGGTGACTGAAGCAAATTGGCTACATTTTGCAATATGACAAGTTATGGCAGTGCGGACTGGTGGCGAAGAATTTTGACGATTGAGGCATGCAGAATAAAACGGGTTCAGCTTCAGTTGATCAAATGAGGATTGAGAAGTCCGAAACAGGACTTACTGTATAAATAAACAGCTGTTTTGCTAAGGAAGGGTAAGATAACGGCGGGTGCCTGAAGCTTTCCGGTTTCAGGTTTACTCTGAGGTCTGGAAAGATGAAGCCCCAGGAGATATTTCTATCAATCCTGGGGCTGCCACTCCAAACCCAAACAATTTGGATGGTAGTCCCTTCTTCGCATGGAGGCAATATAAACATGCTGACGAAATATGCCCTTGTGGCAGTCATAGTGCTGTGTTTGACGGTGCTGGGATTTACGCTTCTGGTCGGAGACTCGCTGTGTGAGTTTACGGTGAAGGAACGTAATATTGAGTTTAAGGCTGTTCTCGCTTACGAACCGAAGAAGTAGCCGTTGTGCGGGGAGTAATCCCCGCATATCCGGTTGTCAGGTCAGGATGGTAAGGCACCTGCTTTACACTTTCGCCCGCGGTCAGTGATGGCTGCGGGCGATGTCGTTTTAAGGGCAATGATCAGTTTTGCCAACAGAAGTCCGAAACAGGATTCACTGTATAAATAAACAGTTATTTTGCTGAGGAAGCGTAAGATAACGGCGGGTGCCTGAAGCTTTCCGGTTTCAGGTTAACTCTGAGGTCTGGAAAGATGAAGCCCCAGGACGATATTTCTATCAACCCTGGGGCTACCTACCCAAACCTGAACAATTTGGATGGTAGTCCCTTCTTCGCATGGAGGCAATATAAACATGCTGACGAAATATGCCCTTGTGGCAGTCATAGTGCTGTGTTTAACGGTGCTGGGATTTACGCTTCTGGTCGGAGACTCGCTGTGTGAGTTTACGGTGAAGGAACGTAATATTGAGTTTAAGGCTGTTCTCGCTTACGAACCGAAGAAGTAGCCGTTGTGCGGGGAGCAATCCCCGCATATCCGGTTGTCAGGTCAGGGTGGTAAGGCACCTGCTTTACACTTTCGCCCGCGGTCAGCAATGGCTGCGGGCGATTTCGTTTTACGAGCAATAACGAGTGTTGCCAACAGAAGTCCGAAACAGGACTCGCTGTATAAATAAACAGTTATTTTGCTAAGGAAGGGTAAGATAACAGCGGGTGCCTGAAGCTTTCCGGTTTCAGGTTAACTCTGAGGTCTGGAAAGATGAAGCCCCAGGAGATATTTCTATCAATCCTGGGGCTGCCACTCCGAACCTCAACAACTCGGATGGTAGTCCCTTCTTCGCATGGAGGCAATATAAACATGCTGACGAAATATGCCCTTGTGGCAGTCATAGTGCTGTGTTTAACGGTGCTGGGATTTACGCTTCTGGTCGGAGACTCGCTGTGTGAGTTTACGGTGAAGGAACGTAATATTGAGTTTAAGGCTGTTCTCGCTTACGAACCGAAGAAGTAGCCGTTGTGCGGGGAGCAATCCCCGCATATCCGGTTGTCAGGTCAGGATGGTAAGGCACCTGCTTTACACTTTCGCCCGTGGTCAGTGATGGCTGCGGGCGAATCGTACCAGATGTTGTCAATTAATCGTGTTGGCACAGCGTTATGACTATTTTTTCTTTTATCTGCCAGTGCACAGCAAACTGCTCATCCTCTAGTCGAATGATGAGCTGCTGTTTATTCCAGCTAATTATTTGATAATCCAGAAAACCTTGAGCGGCCTGTATCTTGCTTGCCTTAAATGCGCTCTCTTTGGCGGAAAATGCCAGTGTCAGCGCCAGAGAAAAGGTTAAACCGCATTCTGCGAGTCGCTCGTGTTCTGCTGGTGTAATAATGTTGTCTGTCAATTCTCTTGCGGTTTGTACAGAGAAAATCTCTTCGATATCAATGCCAATCGGTTGACGAGATACCACGGCTAATGCCGTAGCCCCACAGTGGCTAATACTGCCGTATACCTCCGCAGGCCACACAGGTTGGCGTAGCTCGCCGATTGCGGGCACACATTTATAGCCATATTCCCGCAGCGCATAAACTGCAGCGATCCGTCCGGCTAAATGCTCTGTTTTACGTTTACGTCCAGCGTGTTGCAGTTGCGCGTAGTGCGGCAGCCAGAGTAAATCCTGCTCGCGAAAACTCGCCGGATCAAACTCAACAAAATGCAGCGTATGTCCTACAAAGGGGAGGGAGGTATGCGTAGTTTTCATGTCGACCATATTAGAGAATGATGACAAACGCAAAACTGCCTGATGCGCTACGCTTATCAGGCCTACGTGGTCCTGCAATATATTGAATTGGCAAGATTTTTGTAGGCCGGATAAGGCGTTCACGCCGCATCCGGCATGAATTACGCGCACTTTGTCAACAATCTGACGTTAGCATCAGAAGTGAGTATTAATGCTCATATACCACGTACGTCCCGGCTCGTTATAGGTATACGCCCCGGCACCGGCGATATAGTTGGCTCCTGCCAGATCGCCCGTGGTCTGGGCATTACCCGCACGCCACAAACGTTTGTCGAACAGGTTGTCCACGCCGCCGGTCAGACTGACATTCTTCGTCACATCCCAGGTCGCGCTCAGACCCACAATGCTGTAAGGACTGATTTCTTTGGTTTCCGGTCCAACCGCTGGCTGACCTTTATAGTTGTACTTCTTCGGCTGCTGCTTGCCGTACCAGGTGAAGGTTGTTTGCATCGACAAATCTTCCCGTGCCTGCCAGCTCAGCGTTGAGTTCAACGTATACTCCGGGATGATCGACAAACGGTCGCCCGTGGTTTTGTTTTCACTCTTCAGCATATAAGTGATGTTATTGGTCCACATCACCGTTTCGCTAACCGGTACGTTTAACGATCCTTCCAGACCTTCAACCACCGCTTTCGGTACGTTATCCCACTGATAGAGATCGGTGCCGACTGCGTTTTGCCCTACAGCCACATAGCCCGCTTCAATCTTATTGCGATAATCGTTACGGAACCAGGTGACGCCCGCCAGCCAGCCGTCGCGCTTGAACTCCAGGCCAATCTCTTTGTTAATACTGGTTTCCGCTTTCAGGTCATCATTACCTTGCAGATAGCAGCCGCCCGCGCTGGCATAGCAGCCCTGACCTTTACTGTAGAGAATGTAGTTTGGGTTAGTCTGGTACAGACTCGGCGCTTTATAAGCACGGGCAATGCCCATTTTCAGCGTGAAGTCATCGCCTAAACCTTGCGATATGTTCAGCACCGGACTCCAGTTATTGCCGACAATACTGTGATGATCGAAACGCAGCCCCGGCGTTACGATGGTGCTGTCAGTTAGCTCCATATTGTTTTCGGCAAACAGCGAGAAAATTTCTGCTTTTGAATACGGGCTACGGTCGGTGGCACTCACGCCATCAATAGCGCCGCCGGTATTCGTCCCGGTGAGCGCCTGGGTGTTGGAACTCAAGTCCTTCATCCGCTGCTGATTCCACTCCGTACCCAGCGTCAGCGTCTGGTTAACGAGGAAATCAATCGGCAGGTTAACTTCGCTGTGCAGCATCACGTCATCGAGATCGATATCGACGAAATCCTGTGTCGCTTTTTCGTTAAATTTCCCTTCGGTACCGCCCGCCAGACCTTCCGGAATACGCGAGTTACGGGTGTGTTCGTACTGCACCCAGTTGCTGGTGGTCACGCCGTTATCCCAGCCGCCGTTCCATGTCAGCGAGTAGTTCTGGCGATACAGACGGTTGGTTTCATCGCCATATTTCGAGCGGGTATAGGAGTCAGAGTTGGTGTTCTGGGTATCGCCCGCATACAGGTTACCCTGGCGGCTGTAACCCGCTTCCAGTTCCAGCGATTGCAATGGTGCGAAGTCCCAGCGCACCACGCCGTTAATATCTTTATTGATCACCCCTTCGCGCCCGGCTGGTAACGTCGTGGCATACGTTCCGGCACGCGCGGACTGATGGCCCTGGTTGATATCCCACGCGTCAGCCTGAGTTTTGTCGAGGTTGCCATACAAGCGGAAGCTGAATTCGTCGCCCAGCGGACCGGTGAGGCTAAAGTTAGTGCGTTTGGTGGCACCTTCCTCTTTATGTTCTGGCGCATTGAAATAAGCGTCCCACGAGCCGTGCCACTCACCACTGCCTTTTTTGGTAATGATGTTAACCACGCCGCCCGCCGCGCCGTTGCCATAACGCGCAGCTGCCGGACCACGCAGAACTTCAATACGTTCAATCATTTCAGGTGGCACCTAGGAGGTATCACCACGGGTATCGCGCTCGCCACGCCAGCCCTGACGCACCGAGTTACGGCTGCTTACCGGCTTGCCGTCAATCAAAATCAGCGTGTTTTCCGGACCCATACCGCGAATATCAATCTGGCGGTTATTCCCACGCTGACCACTGGTGGAGTTACCGGTCAGGTTAACGCCTGGCATGGTACGGATGATCTCCGACACATCGCGGGCAACCGGGTTTTTGCGGATTTCATCTGCGGTGATGGTCGAAACGCCAGGTGCCTGCAAGTTCTGCTCGGCGGCGGTAACGACAATGGTATCGTCATGTGAAACAGGAGTATCGGTCGGCTCTTGTGCCTGCGCTACCCCATAAATCCCCAGATTGACCAACAAGGCCAGGGAATGAATCTTCTTGTTCATTGTTTTATTCCTGCATTTTTGCCACGAATTGCAACTGTCGGGCATGGTCGTCATCAACACGACGCATCCCGCTACCGCGAAAACCTTTGATCCTGAAAGACACGCAGTGCAGTTGGTTAATTAATGTCCGCGCTTCCCACGGCGCGCCATTACGCTATTGCAAATGCAAATAGTTATCAATAATATTATCAATATATTTCTGCAATCAATGAAAAATTGCACAGTAAACATGGGGTTATGGTGTGACGGCGTTAAAAGTAGGAAGTGAGAGCTGGTGGCAGTCGAAACATGGCCCGGAATGGCAGCGTCTGAATGACGAAATGTTTGAGGTCACTTTCCGGTGGCGTGATCCCCAGGGTTCTGAAGAATACTCGACGATAAAGCGCGTATGGGTCTACATCACTGGTGTGACCGATCACCATCAGAACAGCCAGCCCCAGTCGATGCAGCGAATTGCAGGCACCAACGTCTGGCAGTGGACGACACAACTTAATGCCAACTGGCGCGGCAGCTACTGTTTTATTCCCACCGAACGCGATGACATTTTTTCTGCACCATCCCCCGATCGCCTCGAATTACGTGAAGGCTGGCGAAAACTATTACCCCAGGCGATAGCCGATCCGCTGAATCCACAAAGCTGGAAAGGCGGGCGAGGGCACGCTGTTTCTGCACTCGAAATGCCGCAAGCGCCCCTACAACCGGGATGGGATTGTCCGCAAGCGCCAGAAACACCTGCCAAAGAAATTATCTGGAAAAGTGAGCGGTTGAAAAATTCACGCCGTGTATGGATTTTTACCACTGGCGATGCAACAGCAGGAGAACGTCCGCTGGCAGTTTTGCTCGATGGCGAATTTTGGGCGCAGAGTATGCCTGTCTGGCCTGTGCTGACTTCGTTGACCCATCGTCAGCAACTTCCTCCAGCCGTGTATGTGTTGATCGACGCTATTGACACCACGCACCGCGCCCACGAACTGCCGTGTAATGCGGATTTCTGGCTGGCAGTACAGCAAGAGTTATTACCCCTGGTGAAAGCTATTGCCCCTTTTAGCGATCGCGCCGATCGCACCGTGGTCGCCGGGCAGAGTTTTGGTGGGCTTTCCGCGCTGTATGCCGGACTGCACTGGCCTGAACGCTTTGGCTGTGTATTAAGCCAGTCAGGATCGTACTGGTGGCCGCATCGGGGCGGGCAGCAAGAAGGTGTTTTACTTGAGCAACTTAAAGCTGGTCAAGTTAGTGCCGAAGGTCTGCGCATTGTGCTGGAAGCGGGTATTCGCGAGCCGATGATCATGCAGGCCAATCAGGCGCTGTATGCGCAATTACACCCCATAAAAGAATCCATTTTCTGGCGTCAGGTTGACGGCGGACATGATGCGCTTTGTTGGCGCGGTGGCTTGATGCAGGGGCTAATCGACCTCTGGCAACCACTTTTCCATGACAGGAGTTGAATATGGCATTCAGTAATCCCTTCGATGATCCGCAGGGAGCGTTTTACATTTTGCGCAATGCGCAGGGGCAATTCAGTCTGTGGCCGCAACAATGCGCCTTACCGGCAGGCTGGGACGTTGTGTGTCAGCCGCAGTCACAGGCGTCCTGCCAGCAGTGGCTGGAAGCCCACTGGCGTACTCTGACACCGGCGAATTTCACCCAGTTGCAGGAGGCACAATGAGCCAGCATTTACCTTTGGTCGCCGCACAGCCCGGCATCTGGATGGCAGAAAAACTGTCGGATTTACCCTCCGCCTGGAGCGTGGCGCATTACGTTGAGTTAACCGGAGAGGTTGATGCGCCATTACTGGCCCGCGCGGTGGTTGCCGGATTAGCGCAAGCAGATACGCTGCGGATGCGTTTTACGGAAGATAACGGCGAAGTCTGGCAGTGGGTCGATGATGCGCTGACGTTCGAACTGCCAGAAACTATCGACCTGCGAACCAACATTGATCCGCACGGTACTGCGCAGTCATTAATGCAGGCGGATTTGCAACAAGATCTGCGCGTCGATAGCGGTAAACCACTGGTCTTTCATCAGTTGATACAGGTGGCGGATAACCGCTGGTACTGGTATCAGCGTTATCACCATTTGCTGGTCGATGGCTTCAGTTTCCCGGCCATTACCCGCCAGATCGCCAATATTTACTGCGCATGGCTGCGTGGCGAACCAACGCCTGCTTCGCCGTTTACGCCTTTCGCTGATGTAGTGGAAGAGTACCAGCAATACCGCGAAAGCGAAGCCTGGCAGCGTGATGCGGCATTCTGGGCGGAACAGCGTCGTCAACTGCCACCGCCCGCGTCACTTTCTCCGGCACCTTTACCGGGGCGCAGCGCTTCGGCAGATATTTTGCGCCTGAAACTGGAATTTACCGACGGGGAATTCCGCCAGCTGGCTACGCAACTTTCAGGTGTGCAGCGTACCGATTTAGCCCTTGCGCTGACGGCTTTGTGGCTGGGGCGATTGTGCAACCGCATGGACTACGCTGCCGGATTTATCTTTATGCGTCGACTGGGCTCGGCGGCG
Source organism: Escherichia sp. WS338 (assembly GCF_046486405.1). Lineage (NCBI taxonomy): Bacteria > Pseudomonadati > Pseudomonadota > Gammaproteobacteria > Enterobacterales > Enterobacteriaceae > Escherichia > Escherichia sp. WS338. Next base: position 196,606 of record NZ_JBJQLL010000003.1, read on the forward strand.
CTGACGGCTACCGGACCCGTGCTCAACGTTTTACCGTTGGGTATTCACATTGCGGCGCAAGAAACGCTGCCGCAACTGGCAACCCGACTGGCAGCACAACTGAAAAAAATGCGCCGCCATCAACGCTACGACGCCGAACAAATTGTCCGTGACAGTGGGCGAGCGGCAGGTGATGAACCGCTGTTTGGTCCGGTACTCAATATCAAGGTATTTGATTACCAACTGGATATTCCTGATGTTCAGGCGCAAACCCATACCCTGGCAACCGGTCCGGTTAATGACCTTGAGCTGGCCCTGTTCCCGGATGAACACGGTGATTTGAGTATTGAGATCATCGCCAATAAACAGCGTTACGCTGAGCCAACGTTAATCCAGCATGCTGAACGCCTGAAAATGCTGATTGCCCAGTTCGCCGCGGATCCGGTGCTGTTGTGCGGCGATGTTGATATTATGCTGCCAGAAGAGTATGCACAGCTGGCGCAGATCAACGCCACTCAGGTTGAGATTCCAGAAACCACGCTGAGCGCGCTGGTGGCAGAACAAGCGGCAAAAACACCGCATGCTCCGGCGCTGGCAGATGCGCGTTACCTGTTCAGCTATCGGGAAATGCGCGAGCAGGTGGTGGCGCTGGCGAATCTGCTGCGTGAGCGCGGCGTTAAACCAGGCGACAGCGTGGCGGTGGCGCTACCGCGCTCGGTCTTTTTGACTCTGGCGCTACATGCAATTGTTGAGGCTGGTGCGGCCTGGTTACCGCTGGATACCGGCTATCCGGACGAACGCCTGAAAATGATGCTGGAAGATGCGCGTCCGTCGCTGTTAATCACCACCGACGATCAACTGCCGCGCTTTGCCGATGTTCCAGATTTAACCAGCCTTTGCTATAACGCCCCGCTTACACCGCAGGGCAGTGCGCCGCTGAAACTTTCACAACCGCACCACACGGCTTATATCATCTTTACCTCTGGCTCCACCGGCAGACCGAAAGGGGTAATGGTCGGGCAGACGGCTATCGTTAACCGCCTGCTTTGGATGCAAAACCACTACCCGCTTACAGGCGAAGATGTCGTTGCCCAAAAAACGCCGTGCAGTTTTGATGTCTCGGTGTGGGAGTTTTTCTGGCCGTTTATCGCAGGGGCAAAACTGGTGATGGCTGAACCGGAAGCGCACCGCGACCCGCTCGCTATGCAGCAATTCTTTGCCGAATATGGTGTAACGACCACGCACTTTGTGCCGTCGATGCTGGCAGCATTTGTTGCATCGCTGACTCCGCAAACCGCTCGTCAGAATTGCGCGACGTTGAAACAGGTTTTCTGTAGTGGTGAGGCCTTACCCGCTGATTTATGCCGCGAATGGCAACAGTTAACCAGCGTGCCGTTGCATAATCTATATGGCCCGACGGAAGCGGCGGTAGATGTCAGCTGGTATCCGGCTTTTGGCGAGGAACTGGCACAGGTGCGCGGCAGCAGTGTGCCGATTGGTTATCCGGTGTGGAATACAGGCCTACGTATTCTTGATGCGATGATGCATCCGGTGCCGCCGGGTGTGGCGGGAGATCTCTATCTCACCGGTATTCAACTGGCGCAGGGGTATCTTGGACGACCCGATCTGACCGCCAGCCGCTTTATTGCCGATCCTTTTGCCCCTGGCGAACGGATGTACCGTACCGGAGACGTTGCCCGCTGGCTGGATAACGGCGCGGTGGAGTACCTCGGGCGCAGTGACGATCAGCTAAAAATTCGCGGGCAGCGTATCGAACTGGGCGAAATCGATCGCGTGATGCAGGCACTGCCGGATGTCGAACAGGCCGTGACCCACGCCTGCGTCATTAACCAGGCTGCCGCAACGGGAGGCGATGCGCGTCAGTTGGTTGGGTATCTGGTGTCGCAATCAGGCCTGCCGCTGGATACCACTGCATTGCAGGCGCAGTTGCGCGAAACATTGCCACCGCATATGGTGCCCGTGGTTCTGCTGCAACTTCCGCAGTTGCCGCTTAGCGCCAACGGCAAGCTGGATCGCAAAGCCTTACCGTTGCCTGAACTGAAGGCACAAGCGCCGGGGCGTGCGCCGAAAGCGGGCAGTGAAACGATTATCGCCGCGGCATTCTCGTCGTTGCTGGGTTGTGACGTGCAGGATGCCGATGCTGATTTCTTTGCGCTTGGCGGTCATTCGCTACTGGCAATGAAACTGGCTGCGCAGTTAAGTCGGCAGTTTGCCCGTCAGGTGACGCCGGGGCAGGTGATGGTCGCATCAACCGTCGCCAAACTGGCAACGATTATTGATGGTGACGAGGACAGCTCCCGGCGCATGGGATTCGAAACCATTCTGCCGTTGCGTGAAGGTAATGGCCCGACGCTGTTTTGTTTCCATCCTGCGTCCGGTTTTGCCTGGCAGTTCAGCGTGCTCTCGCGTTATCTCGATCCACAATGGTCGATTATCGGCATTCAGTCGCCGCGCCCCAATGGTCCCATGCAGACCGCGGCAAATCTGGATGAAGTCTGCGAAGCGCATCTGGCAACGTTACTTGAGCATCAACCGCACGGCCCTTATTACCTGCTGGGTTATTCGCTGGGCGGTACGCTGGCGCAGGGTATTGCGGCGCGACTGCGTGCCCGTGGCGAACAGGTGGCATTTCTTGGCTTGCTGGATACCTGGCCGCCAGAAACGCAAAACTGGCAGGAAAAAGAGGCTAATGGCCTGGACCCGGAAGTGCTGGCGGAGATTAACCGCGAGCGCGAGGCCTTCCTGGCGGCACAACAGGGAAGTACTTCAACGGATTTGTTTACCACCATTGAAGGCAACTACGCTGATGCTGTGCGCCTGCTGACGACTGCTCATAGCGTACCGTTTGAAGGTAAAGCGACGCTGTTTGTTGCTGAACGCACACTTCAGGAAGGTATGAATCCCGAACGCGCCTGGTCGCCGTGGATTGCGGAGCTGGATATCTATCGTCAGGATTGTGCGCATGTGGATATTATCTCTCCAGGGGCGTTTGAAAAAATTGGGCCGATTATTCGCGCTACGCTAAACAGGTAAATTAATATTATCCATAAACCCATAATTACAGGAAATGATTATGGGTTTATCATTTATTTAATTTATAAGTTTGGTGGATATTTCTCTTAAATAGAGTGAATGTTGCATTCAGTGGAAGGAATTTACAAACTTCAGCTTCGGATAATTCTCACCAACTGGTAAAGTGAGCGCCGTGGAGATTTCCCCCTATTGGACTCATTTTCAGGTTATACCCCATGTCATCACTGAATATTAAACAGGGAAGTGACGCTCATTTTCCCGAGTATCCTCTGGCGTCGCCCAGTAATAATGAAGTTGATTTACTTAATCTAATTGAAGTTTTATGGCGGGCCAAAAAAACGGTCATGGCGGTCGTTTTTGCGTTTGCCTGCGCAGGTTTACTGATCTCTTTCATCCTGCCGCAAAAATGGACCAGCGCGGCGGTTGTCACGCCTCCAGAACCTGTTCAGTGGCAGGCGCTTGAGAAAACATTCACTAAGCTTCGTGTGCTGGATCTGGATATCAAAATTGATCGTACAGAAGCATTTAACCTGTTTATCAAGAAGTTTCAGTCGGTTAGCTTGCTGGAAGAGTACCTGCGCTCAACACCTTATGTGATGGACCAATTAAAAGAGGCGAAAATCGACGAACTGGATTTGCATCGCGCAATTGTCGCATTGAGCGAAAAAATGAAAGCGGTTGATGACAATGCCAGTAAGAAAAAAGATGAGTCTGCATTGTATACTTCCTGGACGCTAAGTTTCACCGCACCCACCAGTGAAGAGGCACAGAAAGTGTTGGCCGGGTATATCGATTATATCTCTGCGTTGGTGGTGAAAGAGTCGATAGAAAACGTCCGTAATAAACTGGAGATCAAAACCCAGTTTGAAAAAGAAAAACTGGCTCAGGATCGCATTAAAACGAAAAATCAACTTGATGCAAACATTCAGCGCCTCAATTATTCACTCGACATTGCCAACGCGGCAGGAATTAAAAAGCCCGTATACAGTAATGGTCAGGCCGTTAAAGATGACCCCGATTTCTCTATTTCTCTCGGCGCAGACGGTATTGAACGCAAACTGGAAATTGAAAAAGCAGTCACTGACGTTGCGGAATTGAACGGTGAATTACGTAATCGTCAGTATCTAGTCGAGCAATTAACAAAAACAAATGTCAACGATGTGAATTTTACACCGTTTAAATATCAGTTGCGTCCGTCATTACCCGTAAAAAAAGACGGTCCGGGTAAGGCGATTATTGTGCTCCTTTCTGCGTTGATCGGCGGTATAGTGGCTTGTGGTGACGTGCTATTGCGCCATGCGATGGCATCCAGAAAACAGGATGCCATAATGGCAGACCACTTAGTTTAAATCTTCGCGGTTGAAGGTGTCGTTCGTCCGAGCGGCACCACGAGCGGCGTTCCGGCAACCGGATCGTCAATAATCATGCAGCGCAGACCATAAATGCGCTCGATCAGTTCAGCAGTGACAATCTCCTTCGGCGCTCCCTGAGCAACAATTTTCCCTTCCCGCAATGCAATCAAATGGCTGGCGTAACGACAGGCCTGATTAAGATCGTGCAGCACCGCCGCCAGGGTATAGCCTTTCTCGCGGTTCAGTTCGCTTAACAGTTCCAGCAAATCAATCTGATGACTGATATCCAGCCAGGTCGTGGGTTCATCGAGCAGCATAATTGCCGTTTCCTGGGCCAGCACCATTGCTATCCACGCTCGCTGGCGTTGTCCGCCAGAAAGGGTATCCACGCTTTGATCTGCCAGATGAGTGATTCCCGTGGCCTGCATCGCTTTCGTTACCGCGTCTTCATCTTCTTTGCGCCAGCGGGTAAACAGCGGTTGATGCGGGTAACGCCCACGCGCCACCAGCTCCTGCACGGTGATATCTCCCGGCGTGGTGGCGTTTTGCGCCAACAGGCCAATCCGGCGTGCAACCTCTTTACTGGCGTAATGTTGAATGTGCTCGCCATCCAGCCAGACATGCCCGTGAGCAGGCGTCATCAGGCGGCTTAAGGTACGCAGCAACGTGGATTTACCGCAGCCATTTGGCCCGATAATTGCCGTGAAGTGACCATCAGGTATTTCTACAGTCAGATTTTCCGCAACGGTATATTTGCCATATCCGAGGGTTAACTGTTCGCCGCGCAAACGGGCTACTGATTCGGTCATTTTTTGCGAGACTCCTGAATTAACAAGACGATAAGGTAAATACCACCGAGGCTGACGGTAACGACGCCAACCGGAAGTTGATACGGCATAAACAGTAGTTGGGCGCAGAGATCGGCCACCAGCAGTAACAACGCCCCGCACAGCGCCGCCTGGGTTAGCCCCCAGCGAGCGGTGCCACTAATGCGGCGGGCAATGTGCGGCGCGACTAAAGCAATAAAGGAAATCGGCCCGGCAAGCGCTGTTGCCGCAGCGGTAAGCACTACGGCGACCAGCATCATTAACAGCCGCGAACGTTCGACGCTGACGCCCAGCGCACATGCGGTATCATCGCCCATTTCCAGCAAGCGCATTCGCCGCACCAGCAAGGAGGCGGCAATGAGCATCAATATAATGATTGGCGCGGAAGGTGAGGTTTTTGCCCACGTCAGGCCGTTGAGCGATCCGGCATTCCACAAACCCGCTGTTAGCGCCGTTTCTAAAGACGCTTTCAGCAACAGCCAGGTATTAAAGGCCACCAGCATGGCGCGAACACCGATACCGATAATAATCAACCGAAAGGTGTCGATACCGTTACGCCAGGCGAGCAGCCAGACCAACAGCGAGGTGACAATACCCCCCGCCATTGCTGCCAGCGCGATAGCCGTCAGATCCTGACCAAACAGCACCATCGCCACCAGTACGCCGCTCCATGCCCCGGTGTTAAAGCCCATTACGTCAGGGCTGCCGAGCGGGTTACGCATCAGCGACTGAAAAATCGCGCCGCTGACGCCCAGCGCCGCGCCAATCAACAGCGCCATCAGCACGCGTGGTAAACGCCATTCGGTGACCACCATCGTCATACTGCGCGGCGCATCGCCCATCAGCGCGGCGAATACCTGCGAGGTTTCCAACGTGATGGCACCGCTGCGTAATCCCCAGATACCTGCAACCACACAGGCGGAAACCAGCAGCAAACAGGTGATAATTAATCGGCGAGAGACGTAAATCATGCGCCACCTCGCGTTTTACGTCGCACGAGGAAGATCAGCACCGGTGCACCAATAAACGCACTGACCACGGAAACTCGCAGTTCGCCGGGCACAATCACCCGCCCGATGATATCGGCAAACAGCAGCAGGGCAGGGGTGGCAAGTAGCGTGACGGGCAGCGACCAGCGATGATCTGCTCCAACCAACCAACGCGCCATATGCGGCATCATCAGGCCAATAAAGGCAATCGGGCCAACTACCGCCGTCGCACTACCACAAAGCACGGTAATCGCCAGCAGACCAATCAACTGTGTGCGCGCCACGCGGCTGCCCAGCGCTGTCGCGGTGTCACTGCCGAGGCTTAAACTGTTCAGCGCGCGGCTCAGTAATAGCGCGGTTGCTCCGGCGATCAGCACCGGGATCAGCACAACTTTTAAGGTATATAGATTGCGAATATCCAGCGAACCGGCTTGCCAGAAACGCAGTTGATCGTAGACGTCAGGATTAAGCAGGGCGATGCCGCTGGTCAGCCCTTCCAGCACCGCCGCCAGCGCCACGCCCGCCAGGGTTAAACGCACCGGACTTAACTGCCCGCCGCCCTGGCTGCCGGTAAAGGCAACAATCAACGAGGCCACCAGCGCCCCGGCGAAGGCCATCGCCAGTTGTTCCTGCGCGGATGAGTAACCAAACAGCGCCGCACCCAGCACAATGGCAAAGCTGGCTCCGGCGTTTACGCCAAGCAAGCCGGGGTCGGCAAGTGGGTTTCGGGTGAGGGTTTGCATTAACGCCCCGGCAAGCCCAAGCGCGCCGCCTGCCAGTAAACCGGCAAGGGTGCGCGGCAGCCGCGCGTCGAGCACGATGGTGCAGTCGGCGCTCTGGCAGGTGCCGGAGAGGGCCTCCAGCACTACGGAAGCGGGGAGTGATTTTGCCCCAATGAGCAGGCTTAATGCCGTCGCGATAATCAGTAATAACAGCAATCCGGGCACGGCAATGGCGCGTGTCACGGCAACAGAACCAGACATACGAACTTCCATGATAATGAAATTAATTATCGTTATCGATCTTATTTGGATATGTTAGCATGTGCAGCCTAAGAATAGGTATTTAAAATATTTGATGGCAAGGCATTGTAATGAATAAACAATCCTGGCTGCTTAACCTCAGCCTGTTGAAAACGCACCCGGCGTTTCGCGCAGTATTCCTCGCTCGTTTTATCTCAATTGTGTCTCTGGGTTTGCTCGGCGTCGCGGTACCGGTGCAGATCCAGATAATGACGCATTCTACCTGGCAGGTGGGGCTTTCGGTGACGCTGACCGGCGGCGCGATGTTTGTTGGCCTGATGGTCGGCGGTGTGCTGGCGGATCGCTATGAGCGCAAAAAAGTGATTTTGCTGGCGCGCGGCACCTGTGGCATTGGCTTCATTGGACTGTGCCTTAATGCACTGCTGCCGGAGCCGTCATTGCTGGCAATCTATTTACTTGGTTTATGGGATGGTTTTTTCGCATCACTTGGCGTTACGGCGCTACTGGCGGCGACACCTGCACTGGTAGGGCGTGAAAACTTAATGCAGGCCGGGGCGATCACCATGTTGACTGTGCGCCTGGGATCGGTGATTTCGCCCATGATTGGCGGTTTACTGCTGGCGACCGGAGGCGTAGCCTGGAACTACGGGCTGGCGGCGGCGGGCACGTTTATTACCTTGCTACCGTTGTTAAGCCTTCCGGCGTTACCACCACCACCGCAGCCGCGTGAGCATCCGTTGAAATCATTACTGGCAGGATTTCGTTTTCTGCTCGCCAGCCCGCTGGTAGGAGGGATTGCGCTGTTGGGTGGTTTATTGACGATGGCGAGCGCGGTGCGGGTACTGTATCCGGCGCTGGCTGACAACTGGCAGATGTCGGCGGCACAGATTGGTTTTCTCTATGCGGCGATCCCGCTCGGCGCGGCTATTGGTGCGTTAACCAGCGGGAAGCTGGCACATAGTGCGCGACCAGGGTTATTGATGCTGCTCTCCACGCTGGGATCGTTCCTCGCCATTGGTCTGTTTGGCCTGATGCCGATGTGGATTTTAGGCGTGGTTTGTCTGGCGCTGTTCGGCTGGTTGAGTGCGGTCAGCTCGTTGCTGCAATACACAATGCTGCAAACGCAAACCCCGGAAGCGATGTTAGGGCGGATTAACGGTTTGTGGACGGCGCAAAACGTGACGGGCGATGCCATAGGCGCGGCGCTGTTAGGCGGTCTGGGAGCGATGATGACACCGGTTGCTTCCGCAAGCGCGAGCGGTTTTGGTTTGTTGATTATCGGCGTGTTGTTATTGCTGGTGCTGGTGGAGTTGCGGCGTTTTCGCCAGACGCCGCCGCAGGTGACAGCGTCCGACAGTTAATGCTTAAAACAGCGCCTTAAGTCGTTCCAGCACTTGCATGGCGCTGTAGTAATCCAGTCGGAACGTCTCGGTTCCCAGCGCATAAACCTGCTTGTTTTGTACTGCAGGCAGGTGCGCGAGCAGCGGATTGGCATAAATCGCATCGGCATCTTTCTGATCACCGGCGAACAGGAATAGTGACTCGCCATTTAACCCTGCAGCCAGATTTTCCCCACCAAGCTGAATGATGTCATGGCGTTTACCCTGGCTTTGGCTGGCATTTAACCCTGCGGGTAACTTCGCCAGCGTAAAGCCGAGTTGTTCCAGCATCTGCCCTTGTGCTGATTCCGGCGTCCAGAGATTGGCACTGTGTGCAGCGGCAGTATAGACAATGGCAGTGACCGGCTGCGGCGGTAATTTGATTTGCTCTTTCGCCGCCGCCAGTTGCTTATCAAACTGCGCAATCCGCTCTGCCGCTTGTTTCTCATGCCCGGTAATTTCGCCAAGTTGCGTTAACAGCGCCTGCCAGCTTTTGTCGTCGTAATTGATGATTAATGTCGGGGCGATGGTGGAAAGCTGATCATACAGCGCCAGCGCCGAATCACCGCCGGTTGCGCTAATTAAAATCAGATCCGGCATTTGCGCGGCAACGGCTTCGGCGCTCGGTTCGCCGATATAGAGCCGTTGCAGTTTGCGTTCTTTCGCCACCTTGCTCCACTGGCGTAAAAAGCCCTGGTCATCCGCTACGCGGTTATTCGGCGTGGTCGCGCCGCTGGCGATCACCGGAGCATCAATCGCCAGCAGTGAGCCGGTCAGGGTGACGCTGGTGGAAACAATACGCTGCGGCTGGCTTTCCAGGGTATGAGTGCCCCGGCTGTCAGTAATCTGACGCGGCCAGTCGGCAGCCTGAACTGCGGCTATTCCTGAAAGCAAAAGTCCTGTTAATAGAAGGGCGTTGCGGTAGAGCGGGGCGAGTCTCACAAGTCAGCTTCCTGTTATTAATGAAGTTAATGCTTCTCATTTTCATTGTAACCACAACCAGATGCAACCCCGAGTTGCAGATTGCGTTACCTCAAGAGTTGACATAGTGCGCGTTTGCTTTTAGGTTAGCGACCGAAAATATAAATGATAATCATTATTAAAGCCTTTATCATTTTGTGGAGGATGATATGGATACGTCACTGGCTGAGGAAGTACAGCAGACCATGGCAACACTTGCGCCCAATCGCTTTTTCTTTATGTCGCCGTACCGCAGTTTTACGACGTCAGGATGTTTCGCCCGCTTCGATGAACCGGCTGTGAACGGGGATTCACCCGACAGTCCCTTCCAGCAAAAACTCGCCGCGCTGTTTGCCGATGCCAAAGCGCAGGGCATCAAAAATCCGGTGATGGTCGGGGCGATTCCCTTCGATCCACGTCAGCCTTCATCGCTGTATATTCCCGAGTCCTGGCAGTCGTTCTCCCGCCAGGAAAAACAATCTTCAGCCCGCCGTTTTACCCGCAGCCAGTCGCTGAACGTGGTGGAACGCCAGGCAATTCCGGAACAAGCCACGTTTGAACAGATGGTTGCTCGCGCCGCCGCACTTACCGCCACGCCGCAGGTCGACAAAGTGGTGTTGTCACGGTTGATTGATATCACCACTGACGCCGCCATTGATAGTGGCGTATTGCTGGAACGGTTGATTGCGCAAAACCCGGTTAGTTACAACTTCCATGTCCCGCTGGCTGATGGTGGCGTTCTGCTGGGGGCCAGCCCGGAACTGCTGCTACGTAAAGACGGCGAGCGTTTTAGCTCCATTCCGTTAGCCGGTTCCGCGCGTCGTCAGCCGGATGAAGTGCTCGATCGCGAAGCGGGTAATCGTCTGCTGGCGTCAGAAAAAGATCGCCATGAACATGAACTGGTGACTCAGGCGATGAAAGAGGTACTGCGCGAACGAAGTAGTGAGTTACACGTCCCTTCTTCTCCACAACTGATCACCACGCCGACGCTGTGGCATCTCGCAACTCCCTTTGAAGGTAAAGCGAATTCGCATGAGAACGCACTGACGCTGGCCTGTCTGCTGCATCCGACCCCCGCGCTGAGCGGTTTCCCGCATCAGGCCGCGACCCAGGTTATTGCTGAACTGGAGCCGTTCGACCGCGAACTGTTTGGCGGCATTGTGGGTTGGTGTGACAGCGAAGGTAACGGCGAGTGGGTGGTGACCATCCGCTGCGCGAAGCTGCGGGAAAATCAGGTGCGTCTGTTTGCCGGAGCGGGGATTGTGCCTGCGTCGTCACCGTTGGGTGAGTGGCGCGAAACAGGCGTCAAACTTTCTACCATGTTGAACGTTTTTGGATTGCATTAAGGAGCGAGGATGAGCATTCCATTTACCCGCTGGCCGGAAGAGTTTGCCCGTCGCTATCGGGAAAAAGGCTACTGGCAGGATTTGCCGCTGACCGACATTCTGACGCGACATGCTGCGAGTGACAGCATCGCGGTTATCGACGGCGAGCGGCAGTTGAGTTACCGGGAGCTGAATCAGGCGGCGGATAACCTCGCGTGTAGTTTACGCCGTCAGGGCATTAAACCTGGTGAAACCGCGCTGGTACAACTGGGTAACGTCGCTGAACTTTACATTACCTTTTTCGCGCTGCTGAAACTGGGCGTTGCGCCGGTGCTGGCGCTGTTCAGCCATCAGCGTAGTGAACTGAACGCCTATGCCAGCCAGATTGAACCGGCGTTACTGATTGCCGATCGCCAACATGCGCTGTTTAGCGGGGATGATTTTCTCAACACATTTGTTGCAGAGCATTCTTCCATTCGCGTGGTGCAGCTGCTCAACGACAGCGGTGAGCATAACTTGCAGGATGCGATTAACCATCCGGCTGGGGATTTTACTGCCACGCCATCTCCTGCTGATGAAGTGGCCTATTTCCAGCTTTCCGGCGGCACCACCGGCACTCCGAAACTGATCCCGCGCACTCATAACGACTACTACTACAGCGTGCGTCGTAGCGTCGAGATTTGTCAGTTCACACAACAGACGCGCTACCTGTGCGCGATTCCGGCGGCTCATAACTACGCCATGAGTTCGCCGGGATCGTTGGGGGTATTTCTCGCTGGCGGCACTGTCGTTCTGGCTGCCGACCCCAGCGCCACGCTTTGCTTCCCATTGATTGAAAAACATCAGGTCAACGTTACCGCGCTGGTGCCGCCCGCAGTCAGCCTGTGGTTGCAGGCACTGGCTGAAGGCGAAAGCCGGGCGCAGCTTGCCTCGCTGAAACTGTTACAGGTCGGTGGTGCACGTCTTTCTGCCACGCTTGCGGCGCGTATTCCCGCAGAGATTGGCTGCCAGTTACAGCAGGTATTCGGCATGGCGGAAGGACTAGTGAACTACACCCGACTTGATGATAGCGCGGAGAAAATTATCCATACCCAGGGTTACCCAATGTGTCCGGACGATGAAGTGTGGGTTGCCGATGCCGAAGGAAATCCACTGCCGCAAGGGGAAGTTGGACGCCTGATGACCCGCGGTCCGTATACCTTCCGTGGCTATTACAAAAGCCCGCAGCACAATGCCAGCGCCTTTGATGCCAACGGTTTTTACTGTTCCGGCGATCTGATCTCTATTGATCCAGAGGGTTACATCACTGTGCAGGGGCGCGAGAAAGATCAGATCAACCGTGGCGGCGAGAAGATCGCTGCCGAAGAGATCGAAAACCTGCTGCTGCGCCATCCGGCGGTGATCTACGCCGCACTGGTGAGCATGGAAGATGAGCTGATGGGCGAAAAAAGCTGTGCTTATCTGGTGGTAAAAGAGCCGCTGCGCGCGGTGCAGGTGCGTCGTTTCCTGCGTGAACAGGGTATTGCCGAATTTAAATTACCGGATCGCGTGGAGTGTGTAGATTCACTTCCGCTGACGGCGGTCGGGAAAGTCGATAAAAAACAATTACGTCAGTGGCTGGCGTCACGCGCATCAGCCTGAAGGAGAGAACACGATGGCTATTCCAAAATTACAGGCTTACGCACTGCCGGAGTCTCACGATATTCCGCAGAATAAAGTCGACTGGGCCTTTGAACCGCAACGTGCCGCGTTGTTAATCCATGATATGCAGGACTATTTTGTCAGCTTCTGGGGCGAGAACTGCCCGATGATGGAGCAGGTGATCGCGAATATTGCGGCACTACGCGACTACTGCAAACAGCACAATATCCCGGTTTATTACACCGCCCAGCCGAAAGAGCAGAGCGATGAAGATCGGGCGCTGTTGAATGATATGTGGGGGCCTGGCCTGACCCGTTCGCCGGAACAGCAAAAGGTGGTGGATAGCCTGACGCCAGATGCCGACGACACGGTGCTGGTGAAGTGGCGCTACAGCGCGTTTCATCGTTCCCCGCTGGAGCAAATGCTGAAAGAGAGTGGACGTAACCAGCTGATTATTACCGGGGTATATGCCCACATTGGCTGTATGACCACCGCAACCGACGCATTTATGCGCGATATTAAACCGTTTATGGTGGCAGATGCGCTGGCCGATTTCAGCCGTGACGAGCATTTGATGTCGCTGAAATATGTGGCCGGACGTTCTGGCCGGGTGGTGATGACCGAAGAATTACTGCCAGCACCTATCCCCGCCAGCAAAGCGGCGCTGCGTGAGGTGATCCTGCCGTTGCTGGACGAGTCCGATGAACCGTTCGATGACGACAACCTGATCGACTACGGTCTGGATTCGGTGCGGATGATGGCGCTGGCGGCGCGCTGGCGCAAAGTGCATGGCGATATCGACTTTGTCATGCTGGCGAAAAACCCGACCATCGACGCCTGGTGGAAGCTACTCTCCCGCGAGGTGAAATAATGGATTTCAGCGGTAAAAATGTCTGGGTAACTGGCGCGGGGAAAGGTATCGGCTACGCCACGGCGCTGGCGTTTGTTGAGGCGGGAGCGAAAGTTACAGGTTTTGATCAAGCGTTCACTCAGGAGCAATATCCCTTTGCGACCGAAGTGATGGATGTTGCCGACGCTGCGCAGGTGGCGCAGGTATGTCAGCGACTGTTAGCTGAAACGGAGCGACTGGACGTGCTGGTCAATGCGGCGGGAATTTTGCGCATGGGCGCGACCGATCAGCTCAGTAAGGAGGACTGGCAGCAGACTTTTGCGGTTAATGTCGGCGGTGCGTTTAACCTGTTCCAGCAGACCATGAACCAGTTTCGCCGTCAGCGGGGCGGGGCGATTGTTACTGTTGCGTCCGACGCCGCACACACGCCGCGCATTGGTATGAGTGCTTATGGCGCGTCGAAAGCGGCGCTGAAAAGCCTGGCGTTGAGCGTTGGGCTGGAACTGGCGGGTAGCGGCGTGCGCTGTAATGTGGTTTCGCCAGGCTCCACCGACACCGATATGCAACGCACGCTGTGGGTGAGCGATGACGCCGAAGAGCAGCGTATTCGCGGCTTTGGCGAGCAGTTTAAACTTGGCATTCCGCTGGGGAAAATCGCCCGTCCACAAGAGATCGCCAACACGATTTTGTTCCTCGCCTCTGACCTCGCCAGCCATATCACCCTACAGGATATTGTGGTGGATGGCGGCTCGACGCTGGGGGCATAAGCATGATCTGGAAACGCCATTTAACGCTCGACGAGCTGAACGCCACCAGCGATAACACAATGGTGGCGCATCTGGGAATTGTGTATACCCGTCTGGGCGATGATGTACTCGAAGCCGAAATGCCGGTTGATACCCGTACTCATCAGCCGTTTGGCCTGCTGCATGGCGGCGCGTCGGCGGCGCTGGCGGAAACCCTGGGATCGATGGCCGGATTTATGATGACCCGCGATGGACAGTGTGTGGTGGGCACGGAACTTAACGCCACACATCATCGCCCGGTGTCTGAGGGAAAGGTGCGCGGTGTCTGCCAGCCGCTGCATCTTGGACGACAAAATCAGAGCTGGGAAATCGTCGTTTTCGATGAACAGGGGCGGCGTTGCTGCACCTGTCGGCTGGGCACAGCGGTTTTGGGATGAACCCGACAGAATAAAATGAGATTGCAGGAAAATTCGGTTAACGGAGTGATCGAGTTAACGTTGTTAAGTTAAATATTGGTTTTAACTCTGATTTACATGGTTGCTGTGTTGTTAAATTGTACAAAGATGTTATAGAAACAAAATGTAACATCTCTATGGACACGCACACGGATAACAACTATGAACAAATCAGGGAAATACCTCGTCTGGACAGTGCTCTCTGTAATGGGAGCATTTGCTCTGGGATACATTGCTTTAAATCGTGGGGAACAGATCAACGCGCTGTGGATTGTGGTGGCGTCGGTCTGTATCTATCTGATCGCTTACCGTTTTTATGGGCTGTATATCGCCAAAAATGTGCTGGCGGTTGACCCGACGCGTATGACGCCAGCGGTGCGCCATAACGACGGGCTGGACTATGTGCCGACGGACAAAAAAGTGCTGTTCGGTCACCATTTTGCGGCCATTGCCGGAGCAGGTCCGTTGGTTGGGCCGGTACTGGCGGCGCAAATGGGTTACCTGCCAGGGATGATCTGGCTGCTCGCTGGGGTGGTTCTCGCCGGTGCGGTGCAGGATTTCATGGTGCTGTTTGTTTCTACGCGCCGCGATGGTCGCTCGCTGGGTGAGCTGGTCAAAGAAGAGATGGGGCCAACCGCCGGGGTGATAGCGCTGGTGGCCTGCTTTATGATCATGGTCATTATCCTTGCCGTGCTGGCGATGATCGTGGTGAAAGCTCTGACCCATAGCCCGTGGGGAACGTATACCGTTGCGTTCACTATTCCGCTGGCGCTGTTTATGGGGATCTACCTGCGCTATCTGCGTCCGGGGCGTATTGGCGAAGTGTCGGTGATTGGCCTGGTGTTCCTGATTTTCGCCATTATCTCTGGCGGCTGGGTGGCAGAAAGTCCGACCTGGGCACCGTACTTTGACTTTACCGGCGTGCAGCTGACCTGGATGCTGGTGGGTTACGGTTTTGTGGCGGCGGTGCTGCCGGTGTGGCTGCTGCTGGCTCCGCGTGACTACCTCTCAACCTTCCTGAAAATCGGGACTATCGTCGGTCTGGCGGTGGGCATTTTGATTATGCGCCCGACGCTGACCATGCCGGCACTGACCAAATTTGTTGATGGCACTGGCCCGGTATGGACCGGTAACCTGTTCCCGTTCCTGTTTATCACCATCGCCTGTGGCGCGGTGTCTGGCTTCCATGCACTGATCTCTTCCGGCACTACACCGAAGATGCTGGCGAACGAAGGGCAGGCGTGCTTTATCGGCTACGGTGGGATGTTGATGGAATCCTTCGTGGCGATTATGGCGCTGGTTTCCGCCTGTATCATCGATCCGGGTGTGTACTTCGCCATGAACAGCCCGATGGCGGTGCTGGCTCCGGCAGGGACGGCGGATGTGGTTGCTTCTGCCGCGCAGGTGGTGAGTAGCTGGGGCTTTGCGATTACCCCGGATACGCTAAACCAGATTGCCAGCGAAGTGGGTGAACAGTCGATCATTTCCCGTGCGGGCGGTGCGCCGACCCTGGCGGTGGGGATGGCCTACATTCTGCACGGTGCGCTGGGCGGCATGATGGATGTGGCGTTCTGGTATCACTTCGCCATTCTGTTTGAAGCACTGTTTATTCTGACGGCGGTGGATGCAGGTACGCGTGCTGCGCGCTTTATGTTGCAGGATCTGCTGGGCGTGGTGTCTCCGGGCCTGAAACGGACCGATTCACTGCCTGCTAACCTGCTGGCAACGGCGCTGTGCGTGCTGGCGTGGGGCTACTTCCTGCATCAGGGCGTGGTCGATCCGCTGGGCGGTATTAACACCTTGTGGCCGCTGTTTGGTATTGCCAACCAGATGCTGGCAGGGATGGCGCTGATGCTCTGTGCTGTGGTGCTGTTCAAAATGAAACGTCAACGTTACGCCTGGGTGGCGCTGGTACCAACGGCCTGGCTGCTGATTTGTACCCTGACCGCAGGCTGGCAGAAAGCGTTTAGCCCGGATGCGAAAGTCGGCTTCCTGGCGATTGCTAACAAGTTCCAGGCAATGATCGACAGCGGCAATATTCCATCGCAGTATACTGAGTCACAGCTGGCGCAACTGGTGTTCAACAACCGTCTTGATGCCGGGTTAACCATCTTCTTTATGGTGGTCGTGGTGGTTCTGGCACTGTTCTCGATTAAGACGGCACTGGCGGCATTGAAAGAGCCGAAGCCAACGGCGAAAGAAACGCCATATGAGCCAATGCCGGAAAATGTCGAGGAGATCGTGGCGCAGGCAAAAGGCGCGCACTAAAGTCAGAGTGAGGGGGGAATGTTGGCATAGTGCCGAGGGTTCCCCCTCACCCTAACCCTCTCCCCGATGGGGCGAGGGGACTGACCGAGCGCGTTGATAGCATTTGTAGGCCGGATAAAGCGTTCACGCCGCATCCGGCACTCTTTCAGCAACATGGTTAGCGGAGGCCAAGATGTTTGATTCACTGGCAAAAGCCGGAAAATATTTAGGTCAGGCGGCGAAGCTGATGATTGGTATGCCTGATTACGACAACTATGTCGAACATATGCGGGTTAACCATCCCGATCAAACGCCGATGACCTACGAAGAGTTTTTCCGTGAGCGGCAGGACGCGCGCTACGGTGGAAAAGGCGGCGCGCGCTGCTGCTAAATTGGTACGTCAGGCTTGAAACGATTCCACTTTTTCGAACGCTGCACGTAACGTATCTGGTGTCAGCGTGACCGGCAGGTAATGAATGGATTCCACCGGACGTAAGGTGTGGGCAATCACTTTGTCGATCTCCGCCTGATTATTGATATCCACTTCCAGCTCCGCCAGCGTAGTCGGCAGATGAAAACGCTGATACGCCTCTGTTAATTGCGCCAGCACATCATCCTGACCCAGCAAGGCGCTTTGCACCAGAATTCCGTAGGCGACTTTGATGCCGTGGAGAAACTTCTCGGTTTGCGGCAAAACGGTCAGACCGTTATGCACGGCATGGGCCGCCGCCACACGCGTAAAACGATCGCCCAGACCACCGACCATCCCACCACCAGCAATAATAGCATCCACCACATCGCAAAATGATTGCGTTAACTGTTGTTTTTGCTGATCGCTCAGCGCCTGTTCGCTACTGTTTAACAAGACGTCGCGAATGGCCTGCGCATTATTGATCCCCAGCCGCACGGTTAGCGGCAACGTTTCTGGTTGCGGAGCCAGCACCACCGCTTCATACCATTTCGCCAGCGTGTCACCGATCCCCGCCAGCAGATATTCTTGCGGCGCATTGAGGATAATCTCTGGCTCCACCAGCACCATAAAATTGGCGTCGTCGAAAATCTCATAATGCAGCGCCTGTCCGGCATCGTTATACCAGACGGAGAGCGGTGTCCAGGCGGCGCAGGTGGCGGCGATCGTCGGAACGGCAACAAACGGCAGACCGAGACGGCGGGCGAGGGCTTTCGCGGTGTCGAGCAGTGCGCCGCCGCCGACGCCAATCACCACGCTGCGATCGTCACCGGACTCAGCCGCCAGTTGTTGTACATCGCTTTCGCTGCAATGGCCGCGAAACAAAATATGCTTTGCCCCTGGCAGTTCAAACGCTGGCGGAAGTTTTGTTTGCGCCGCAGCAATGGCGCGTTCGCCGTAGATCCACACCGCGCGAGAAAGTTGTTCATCAGTGAAAAAATCGTGCAGGTGATTGAAACTTCCGGGATGTGAAAAGTAGTTAGCCGGGCCGACGACCACGCGGATAGGATTGTGAGGCATGTTGTGTTGTCCTTATTGTTTTATTTAGACATCTAAACGTCTTGATTGCCAAATACTAGCATCGTGTTATAGTGCCTTCAACACGCAACTTCGTCAGGTACAATAAAAATGACAAATAACCCTCTGATTCCACAAAGCAAACTTCCACAACTTGGCACCACTATTTTCACCCGGATGAGCGCGCTGGCGCAGCAACACCAGGCCATTAACCTGTCGCAAGGCTTTCCTGATTTTGATGGTCCGCGCTATTTGCAGGAGCGGCTGGCGTACCATGTTGACCAGGGGGCAAACCAATACGCGCCTATGACTGGCGTACAGGCCTTGCGCGAGGCGATTGCTCAGAAAACGGAACGTCTGTATGGCTATCAACCGGATGCCGATAGCGATATCACCGTAACGGCAGGGGCGACGGAAGCGTTATATGCAGCGATTACCGCATTGGTGCGCAATGGTGATGAAGTGATCTGCTTTGATCCCAGCTATGACAGTTACGCGCCCGCCATCGCGCTTTCGGGGGGAATAGTGAAACGTATTGCACTGCAACCACCGCATTTTCGCGTGGACTGGCAGGAATTTGCCGCATTGTTAAGCGAGCGCACCCGACTGGTGATCCTCAACACCCCGCATAACCCCAGTGCAACTGTCTGGCAGCAGGCTGATTTCGCCGCTTTGTGGCAGGCGATCGCCGGGCACGAGATTTTTGTCATTAGCGATGAAGTCTACGAGCACATCAATTTTTCACAACAGGGCCATGCCAGCGTGCTGGCGCATCCGCAATTGCGTGAGCGAGCGGTGGCGGTGTCATCGTTTGGCAAGACCTATCATATGACCGGCTGGAAAGTGGGTTATTGCGTTGCGCCTGCGCCCATCAGCGCCGAGATCCGCAAAGTGCATCAGTATCTGACCTTTTCGGTGAATACCCCGGCACAGTTGGCGCTTGCCGATATGCTACGTGCAGAACCTGAGCATTATCTTGCGTTACCGGACTTTTATCGCCAGAAACGCGATATTCTGGTGAATGCCTTAAGTGAGAGTCGGCTGGAGATTTTACCGTGCGAAGGTACATACTTTTTGCTGGTGGATTACAGCGCGGTTTCTTCGCTAGATGACGTTAAGTTTTGCCAGTGGCTGACGCGGGAGCACGGTGTAGCGGCGATCCCGCTGTCGGTATTTTGCGCCGATCCCTTCCCCCATAAACTGATTCGTCTCTGTTTTGCCAAGAAGGAATCGACGTTGCTGGCAGCAGCTGAACGCCTGCGCCAGCTGTAGTTATTTGACAGTCCAGGCACGGGAATATTGACGGTCGGCAAACAACTCTTGCAGGCCGTTAATTTGTTTCAGGCGCAGCACTTCGTCGCTGTCCATTCCCAGCTCTTTGCCAATTTTATTATCGTCCCATCCCAACTGGCTGAGTTCACGAACAATTTCGGACATGGCAGTGATTTGGTGGCGACCACGAGCGCGGTTATGACGAATAGTCGCGGCGATGCGTTGATTACGCGTACCTTCCAGACAGGTCACCGGCAAATAACCTTTTAAGCGTAATTTTAACGATGATGAGCCTTTACCAATTTCATGGCGGTGAAAACCATCCACGATTTCCAGGGCATTTTTATCCGTATGCGTGACCACAATGGGTTGGGTAAAACCATCTATTTCAATGGATTTTTTCAGCAGTTTTTTTTCGGGTGGTGCCACGTTGTTTGGGTTGTAATCATTAGGCATAAGTTGGCTGTTTTTAACCCACAGAACGCAATCCACTGGCTCTTCACGAAAGGGGCTAACCTGATGGATCGCCATGCGGATTTCATTAATCGCTTTGATGCGATCATCTTCCGGCAAGCTGGCGAGAAATTGGGTTAAATCCTGCGTTAATCGTTGTTGCATAGTATCCCCCATTCCTGACGTTTTCCTTTTATCCGTTCGTTATAACGCTGATAGTTCTTCGCTTTCGTAGGACTAAATGATAATGCCCGGCACCAGTAATCGTTATTGAGTAAAACTTTGCATATTCGCCGCCAGGAGGGGATATCTTTCGCGCCAATGTCCCCTTGCTGGGTTTGTGGAACTTCGATGCCTTTTTTCTGATACCAGTGCAAATAAATGGCGATTTTATTGCGGTAATGCTCAGCTGTTTTTTCCGGCATGCTATTGAGCAGCAATAATGCATATTCTTGCCAGTCTAAATGTTCTGGCTTGAGGATTTTCCGATGACCATAAAAATGATTATCATGTCCGGCGTAAATGCCGCCACTTTTTACCCCGCTGACTCGTGCGCACATAGCAGCCCAGCGATCCGGTTCGATAACGTGATAGAGCCATAATCCTTGCCGTTGCTCCGGGCCAAAAGGTTCGCAAATTCGCATATGACGCAGAGGAACGCCTGCCTGATACATTATATTATACAGTGGGTTACAGAGCTGTTGATGGTTAGCATACCAGGTCCAGATATCAGCCACTTTCCAGTCGTAGATGGGGTAAATGTACCAGCTATGACCGCCTGGTGCGGCGGTGGTCCAGGGCATATCATCGGCAAAACGTTGTTTATTTAAACTGGCGATGGCGACAAAACGGTTGTAGGACTCATCTGCACGGATGCCGATCATCATCGCCGCCGGACGTTTTTGTGAAAACCATTCAGCAAACTCACGCACAAATTGTTCGAAGGTCATGCCAGGCTGGTAAAAGGAGAAAAAGTCAGGATCGGTTATCGCATCTTGCGGGGGCTGACGCACCCATTCGACATCAGGTTCCCAGCACTGCCATTCGGGTTGGTATTGAGAAAGGGAATTTTGCGTCGTAAGCGGGAGCGCAACCCAGTAAAACTCTTCGATGACATCGGCGTAAAACTCACGTAATGACTGAACATAGTTAATAGTGCATGAGAACTGCGCTTCCCAGTCGATAAACAAAACGCAGATTTTTTTGCCCATTTGTCGGGCAATTTCGGCTGTCAGATGCAGCATTAATCCGGAATCTTTACCACCCGAAAAAGAAACACAGATACGGGGTAGGGTATTAAGTGTCCAGGTAATACGTTCTTTTGCAGCTTCCAGAATATTCAGTGGAAGCGGGATTTTATAAATAGACATCTAAAAACGCTCTCTGAACGTTACGGGGTGACTCGTGAGATGAATCCGCTAATTATAGGATAAACGAAGCAAGATAGAGCACATTATTTTATATTCACACAATGAATTAATTGATGCGTAATATATTATTTGTCAGTGGTAATGAATCAGAAACTATCATTTAAACGATCTATGAATCGGGAGAAGACAAGGTTGTTCAACGAAGCCTTGTTATAGGAAATATAAAGTTTAACCGCAGGAAGAGGTTGTTCTAGTTTTATTTCTTTTAACTTCAAAAAATCACGATGTAAATCGTACAGTTCGGTGGGCACAATGCCTAATAAGTCAGTAACAGAAATGCTATTAATTATAGTCAACAAAGAAGAACTGCGAAATGAAACTTTACGGTTTATAAAACGTTCATCTATGTCCATTTGAATTTCGTCAATCCCTGCTGATTTAGATATCAACAGGGTGAATTCTTCGGCGATAATTTGTTCATAGTTACTGGTATCAGTAATACGAGGATGTTTGTTGCTACATATAAGGGAATTGCGAATAGTGTGTAACGGCATGCAGATGACAGAGCGACTAATTACTGGTTGCAGTGTAATTGCCAGGTCAGTTTTGCGTTGAACCAACAGTTCTTCGGCATTTTCAGCTGAAAGCAGGATGTCATGGCATTCTATATCGATTGAAGTATCTTGTCTAAGACAGCGGATTAGCATGTTGTTATTAGTACAAGAAATAAGCTGAGGACCGTAGATAATAAAATTTTTCTTTAGTTCAGACTTATTAACGATATTGATCGTTTGTTCAAGGCCTCTGAGATTTTTCTCAAGATGGTGATGCAGGTTTAACCCTGTTGTAGTCGGCGCGATACCTTTCCCTGAGCGAATGAATAACGGGTCATTAAATTGCGCACGTAAACGTTGTAATGACTGACTAACAGCAGAGGGCGTTATATATAATGATTCTGCCGCTTTACTAATGCTGAGATGTTGATAAATACATTCAAATATGACCAGTAAATTGAGGTCAAATTTTTTTAGATCATAAAGATTAGCCATAACATACTCCGTTGTATTGTCTCTTCCATAAATCATTCACTTGATCAATAATGTTTTTTGTATTTATATGTATTATGTTTTTCTGCTTAACTTTGGATTAAGATTTTCTAAAATAGCATAGCTGTCAGGTGGGTTACGAGCAATTCATGCGTTTTTAGGATGGTTGAAAAGCAAGGATATATTTCAACCATCCATGAATTATCCTTTATTTATTCCCCATAATGATATTAAGCATTTTCTGATCGGGTAATCCGACGGCTTGTTGCAGGGTATTTTCCTTACTCATGTAATAGATAGCTGGTGTGACATTTGCCCCCAGATCGTCCATGAGTTTCTCGTTGTCGCTTAACACTTTCATTTGCTCTGTGCTTACGTTTGCAGGCACGCTTAGCTTAAGCTTGCCACCAGAGGCTTCATATTGTTGCCAGGTTTTTGCGGGATCTTTGGAGGCAAGAATTGCCGCTGCTGTCGCCGGGCTTTCTGGCTTGATAACCCCAACCAACAATGTTCTTAATTGCACTTTGCCAGAATCTACCCACGGACGAGCCTGCTGCCAGAATTGTTTACAATATGGGCAGAACGGATCGGCGAAGACGTAGACAATGACCGGCGCATCTTTTTTACCGTCGAGGAGCCAGTGGGATTGTTCCATCCGTTGCCACATTTCACGTCCGGCGGGTGCGTAAATTTCTTTTTCGATAAGCGTGTTACTCAGGTTTTCACCTTTTTCGTTGTACATGTAACCAGAGATAGCGTGCTTACCATCTGGAGTCAGGTAGATGGTGACGCCCATATCCTGATACTTACCGAGATAACCTTTCATTCCTCCAGGGGCATCGAACGTTTTGATGATTGTAATACCCTGTTTTTCAATCGCTTTTACTGGGGCAGGAAGTTCCTCTGCGAAGGCGATTGCAGGAAGCAGAGCCAGTAAAAGTATCTTTTTTAACATTAATTTGTCCTTTTCAGTCAGTGCAAAAGTCGAGTAAAAGGCATAACCTATCACTGTCATAGGTAAGAGCTTAGATCAGGTGATTGCCCTTTGTTTATGAGGGTGTTGTAATCCATGTCGTTGTTGCATTTGTAAGGGCAACACCTCAGCCTGCAGGCAGGCGCTGAAGATACCAAAGGGTAGTTCAGATTACACGGTCACCTGGAAAGGGGGCCATTTTACTTTTTATCGCCGCTGGCGGTGCAAAGTTCACAAAGTTGTCTTACGAAGGTTGTAAGGTAAAACTTATCGATTTGATAATGGAAACGCATTAGCCGAATCGGCAAAAATTGGTTACCTTACATCTCATCGAAAACACGGAGGAAGTATAGATGTCCTTGATTAACACCAAAATTAAACCTTTTAAAAACCAGGCATTCAAAAACGGCGAATTCATCGAAATCACCGAAAAAGATACCGAAGGCCGCTGGAGCGTCTTCTTCTTCTACCCGGCTGACTTTACTTTCGTATGCCCGACCGAACTGGGTGACGTTGCTGACCATTACGAAGAATTGCAGAAACTGGGCGTAGACGTATACGCAGTATCTACCGATACTCACTTCACCCACAAAGCATGGCACAGCAGCTCTGAAACCATCGCTAAAATCAAATATGCGATGATCGGCGACCCGACTGGCGCCCTGACCCGTAACTTCGACAACATGCGTGAAGATGAAGGTCTGGCTGACCGTGCGACCTTCGTTGTTGACCCGCAGGGTATCATCCAGGCAATCGAAGTTACCGCTGAAGGCATTGGCCGTGACGCGTCTGACCTGCTGCGTAAAATCAAAGCAGCACAGTACGTAGCTTCTCACCCAGGTGAAGTTTGCCCGGCTAAATGGAAAGAAGGTGAAGCAACTCTGGCTCCGTCTCTGGACCTGGTTGGTAAAATCTAAATTTCCTTTGTCTTTCGCGCTACTAACTCCGGCGCGAAATACTTCGGAAATTCACCTAATTCTTCGGGTGCTGCGGCACCCGATTTTCTTCCCCGCACCATGATGCAAGCTGCATCCAGGTAGCCGCAGAGGCCGCTTGCATGATGATGTTTAAAGCCCAGGAGATAAACATGCTCGACACAAATATGAAAACTCAACTCAAGGCTTACCTTGAGAAATTGACCAAGCCTGTTGAGTTAATTGCCACGCTGGATGACAGCGCTAAATCGGCAGAAATCAAGGAACTGTTGGCTGAAATCGCAGAACTGTCAGACAAAGTCACCTTTAAAGAAGATAACAGCTTGCCGGTGCGTAAGCCGTCTTTCCTGATCACCAACCCAGGTTCTAACCAGGGGCCACGTTTTGCAGGCTCCCCGCTGGGCCACGAGTTCACCTCGCTGGTACTGGCGTTGCTGTGGACCGGTGGTCATCCGTCGAAAGAAGCGCAGTCTCTGCTGGAGCAGATTCGCCATATTGACGGTGATTTTGAATTCGAAACCTATTACTCGCTCTCTTGCCACAACTGCCCGGATGTGGTGCAGGCGCTGAACCTGATGAGCGTACTGAACCCGCGCATCAAGCACACTGCAATTGACGGCGGCACCTTCCAGAACGAAATCACCGATCGCAACGTGATGGGCGTTCCGGCAGTGTTCGTAAACGGGAAAGAGTTTGGTCAGGGTCGCATGACGTTGACTGAAATCGTCGCCAAAATTGATACTGGCGCGGAAAAACGTGCGGCAGAAGAGCTGAACAAGCGTGATGCTTATGACGTATTAATCGTCGGTTCCGGCCCGGCGGGTGCAGCGGCAGCAATTTACTCCGCACGTAAAGGTATCCGTACTGGTTTGATGGGCGAACGTTTTGGTGGTCAGATCCTCGATACCGTTGATATCGAAAACTACATTTCTGTACCGAAGACCGAAGGCCAGAAACTGGCAGGAGCGCTGAAAGTTCACGTTGATGAATACGACGTTGATGTGATCGACAGCCAGAGCGCCAGCAAACTGATCCCGGCAGCGGTTGAAGGTGGCCTGCATCAGATTGAAACAGCTTCTGGCGCGGTACTGAAAGCACGCAGCATTATCGTGGCGACCGGTGCAAAATGGCGCAACATGAACGTTCCGGGCGAAGATCAGTATCGCACCAAAGGCGTGACCTACTGCCCGCACTGCGACGGCCCGCTGTTTAAAGGTAAACGCGTAGCGGTTATCGGCGGCGGTAACTCCGGCGTGGAAGCGGCAATTGACCTGGCGGGTATCGTTGAGCACGTAACGCTGCTGGAATTTGCGCCAGAAATGAAAGCCGACCAGGTTCTGCAGGACAAACTGCGCAGCCTGAAAAACGTCGACATTATTCTGAATGCGCAAACCACGGAAGTGAAAGGCGACGGTAGCAAAGTCGTA
Source organism: Escherichia sp. WS338 (assembly GCF_046486405.1). Classification (NCBI taxonomy): domain Bacteria; kingdom Pseudomonadati; phylum Pseudomonadota; class Gammaproteobacteria; order Enterobacterales; family Enterobacteriaceae; genus Escherichia; species Escherichia sp. WS338. The sequence goes on from NZ_JBJQLL010000003.1 coordinate 222,355, forward strand.
GGTCTGGAATATCGAGATCGTGTCAGCGGCGATATTCACAACATCGAACTGGCCGGTATTTTCGTGCAGATTGGTCTGCTGCCGAACACCAACTGGCTGGAAGGCGCAGTCGAACGTAACCGCATGGGCGAGATTATCATTGATGCGAAATGCGAAACCAACGTGAAAGGCGTGTTCGCAGCGGGTGACTGTACAACGGTTCCGTACAAGCAGATCATCATCGCCACTGGCGAAGGTGCCAAAGCCTCTCTGAGTGCTTTTGACTACCTGATTCGCACCAAAACTGCATAAGAAGAAGTAAGATTCACCTGCAATTGCTTAGCCGCCGGGGTCAAACCTGGCGGCTTTTTTATTGCATTAAAAAGCCCTGCAGGGATGGCTCCGGGCAGGGCGGGAGACTTATTCTGGCAATTAACGCACAACCAGCACCGGCAAATTGGCGTGGCGGATCACGCTCGAGGCGTTAGAACCCAACAGATGAGTTGAAATTGATGGGTTACGCGAACCAATCACTACTACATCTGCATCAAGTTCTTTCGCTAACTCGTTAACTTCATCCCGCACACTACCAAAACGGACATGTTGCTTAATGCGGGAAGGATCGATGGTGAAGTGGCTGACCATCGTTTGCAGACGTTCTTCTGCTTCATGTTGCAGATGCTCTTCAAAACGACGTACATCAGCGGCAAAACGGTGCAGGCTCAGGCTGGCTGACCCCGGTAGTACGTGAAGTAGATGAATAACTCCGTCATCCTGGGCGAGGAATTCAGCGTGGCGAATCGCTTTGTCGCTCAATTCCATTTCGAAAACATCCACTGGCATGATGATTGTTTTGTACATAAGCATTCTCTCCTTGTTTTTGCATGTATACATAACAGCACATTATTGGTTATGAATCTATAATTTGCGAGGCTGATTTGATCTGAATTTGCTATTGAGCTGGAAAATAAATAAAAACCAGGCGCTACCAGCGTTGTTCAAGGTATAGCACTGCAGCAACAATAATTGCTGCTATGAATATATAAAATGCAGTGATACCGAGAGCTTCGCTCATATGAGGTTCCGCAGATGAATAGCCAGTTCAGATTAGAATGCTGCGCTTAAGAGCAAAATGATAAATCTGGTTGATATTTGAGCGGAAAGAGGATGCGAGTGCATCCTCTGGGCAAAGCGAGTTATCGCTTGTGCAGATGGGATTAAAGCAGGTAGTCGCCAGCAGCTTCTGGCTGGTATTCGAGTTCCAGCACTTCAAGGTGGGTTGCAACGCCGCCCGGAAGTTCCCAGTGAATGGAATCGCCAACGCGCAGCCCCAGCAGTGCGGCACCTACCGGAGCCATAACGGAAAGCTGAGTATTGCTGTCGGTCATTTTTGCCGGATACACCAGCGTGCGCACACGCACTTCGCCATCGCTAAGATTGCGGAATTTAACCCGGCTGTTCATTGTCACCACGTCGTGTGGCATCTCTTCTGGCGAACACATTTGGGCGCGATCCAACTCTGCGTTTAACGCGTCGGCGATTGGCAAACCAGCATAGGCGGGTTGCTCCAGCAGAATATCGATGCGTTCGGCATCCAGGTCGTTAATGATGATAGTTGGTCTGGACATTTTTACTCCATGTCGTCGGTACTGCGAGTGTCGCAGATAAACATACCCAAAAGAAAACCCTCACCGTCAGGCGGCGAGGGTTTAACTCACATGATGATACTGACTGTTGCTCACTCTTTGAAGTGATTTGCGTCACATTCAGGGAATTCCTCAATGTAGCGCATTATGTATAAATCTTAATCGTCATGGTTTATGGAAGACGAATTAGCGTGTTTTGTAAATCAGAGGATTAATAACCTGCTTTATCAATCACAAAGGTTTTGCCACAGTTGCCTGGGTGTGGTTGTGGCAAGAATGAGTTGGCAGAAAGCGGAGCGTTGATGGCGTCAGCTTTGATCGAGATCTGAATTTCAGTCAAATACGCAGGGTTACCCTGGCACGTTAGCTTAACTGCTTTCACGTTCTCTTTTCCCCAGCTTTTGGCAAAGGCGGCATCAAAGTCACGGCGGCTCACTGTTTTACCGTAGTTATCCGCAAGGAATTTTCCGGCTTCGCTCTCTTTAATTTCTTGATTCAGGCGTACCATCGTGCCGAAGTATGCGTCTGGATCAAAACCAAAGCAGGCACCGTGTTTGGCATATTCGTAGCGTTCCAGGCAGGAACGTCCGCCAGCTCCTGGCATGACTTCACTTAGTTTAGCGGCCGTTTCCAGTGATAACCCGGTTTCCGGCGATGAACACATTCGGCTGGCGCGCGCTTCTGGTAGATTCGGGATTGGGCGAGTAGCGCAACCGAAGCGCATCCAGCGGCGTTCATCAACACCACGGGCAGCAACCGATTTAGGCAATCCTGGCCACAGACCATGTACGGTCAGAAAATCAGCTTTGTTGGTCGTTTCGGTTTGCAGGCGACATTCATCTCGTTCGTTACGATTTCGATCGTGTTGACTCTGGCAAAATCCGGTTTGCCAGGAGAGGGCCAGGACATAGCGATCAAAATCGCCATACTGTTTTGCCTGCAACGCCACGGCGTTGGCAGAAGAGAAGGGAAGCAGAGAAACCGCGAGCAACGCGGCGTTACGCCAGAATGCTTTCATAATGGGTGTGGAACTCATACATACACTGAATATTATCTATTTAATCATAAAAAAGCCCGCCAGGTGGGTTTACCTGGCGGGCGTGATGATTTATTCAGCGTTTGGCGAACGTATTAGTTCCACATGGCGAGAATCGGCCAGCCAACCAACAGCAACATAGAGATGTAAATCACCCCGAAGATTGCGCCAAGACGCCAGTAATCTTTTGATTTCACATAGCCACAGCCGTAAATAATCACCCCAGGACCGGTTGCATACGGCGTCAGACAGCCCATGATACCGATAGATAGCACCAGCAGGATACACAGTTGTTCCATTGGTACGCCCGGAATACCTTTACCGACGGCCAGAATAACCGGCAGCATGGTTGCGGTGTGCGCAGACAGGCTGGCAAACAGGTAGTGTGCAAAGTAGAACACCAGAACCAGTACAATCACCGTTGCGTTTGGTGAGAATCCTTCCAGGTGCGTACTCATGGTATTGGCGAACCAGTCAATAAAACCAGAACGAGTCAGGCCGTTAGCCATCACAACCAGAGTTGCCAGGTTGACCAGCGTGTTCCATGCGCTGTTATAGCGGGTAATGTCTTTCCACGGCACAACGTGCAGGGCCAGCATTAGCGAAACTGCCAGCAGACCAACCGCAGTAGCATTAATGACTTCACTGCCAAATACCCACAAACCTAAGCTGAGCAATACAAGGCCAATCAGCGTCCACTCTCTGCGTGTCAGCGCACCCATGGTTTTTAGTTCATCACCCGCCCAGGTTGCCACTTCTTCACTGTGTGTGATTTCCGGTTTGTACAGCACGTAGGAAAGCCACGGCGCAATGATAAGCAAGATAACCCCAACCGGCAGGAAGCAGAGGAACCACTGCAACCAGCTAATCTGGATACCGGCAATTTTGCTGACGAACTCCAGACCCAGCACGTTTGGTGCCGCACCGGTGACAAACATGGACGAACTCAGACTGGTACTAATGACCATCATCCACATCAAATAGCCGCCAATACGACGCGCGGACGGATCGTTCGGGAATGATTTAAACAACGGCGGCAGGTTTTTAATGACCGGAAAAACCGTACCCCCGGTACGCGCGGTGTTGGACGGTGTAAACGGTGCCAGCAGAATGTCGATAATGACAATCGCATAACCCAACGTCAGCGTGCGTTTGCCCATGAATTTCACCAGGAAAAGGGCAATACGACGGCCTAACCCGGAAACTTCATACCCTAATGCAAAAATAAATGCGCCAAATACCAGCCATACCGTGGTGCTGGAAAAACCAGCCAGACCCCATTTCAGCGCCTGTTTTTGCGCATTAAACGCTGGGTCAGCTAATTCTTTGGCATTAAAGAGCAGGTAATTACTGCCAATAACGCAAATAGTAACCGCAATAAAACTGATCGCCGTTGCCGGAATTGGCTCGAGGATCATGCCGACAATCATTGCCACAAACACTGCAAAGTAATGCCACGCCTGCGGCGGCATACCGTCAGGTACAGGGATAAGAAACATGACACCCATCACCACCAGGGGCGCCAATAATTTCCATATATTATCTTTTGCTAAAGACATACGGGTTCTCCGAAAATTAATATTTCCAAATTTATCAAGTGCTTAAATAATTAAATCTGTGCTAAAAACCAGGTAAGGATCAGCAGGTCGGCACTGCCGCCTGGACTGAGATTTCGTTCGATACACTCCCTGTCGAACTGCCGGAGATAATCGAGATCGGCGGGGGTTCGAATGCCCCCTTTTTGCAATAATGTTTGCGCCTCGCGCTGTAGCCAGCGCAGGCCCCCCTCGCCACCGCGCGATGCAACGTTGGTATCGCCGTTGGTAGCCATCAGTAGGAGCAAGGTATCGAGCAATGCCAGCTCAGGATCTAACCCCTGATCCAGCAGAGTGAGGTAATGCGGCAAGGCGTGGTTGATCACCAGTGGATAACCCGCTTCGGCTTCACCGCGTGCGCCGGTAAGGCCAAGCTGCTGGTACAACCGTTGACCTGCCGTCAGTCGTGAATTATTGGTACGCAGTTCGCGATCGGTCAGGCCACGGCAGAAACTTGCCGCCGTAGAACAAACGGTTGTTGGCGTTACCGGCTGGTTGAGCTGAAGCAAACGACCAATTGCCGCACACAGTAGCCCTAAAGAAAAAATGCTTCCTTTATGCGTGTTTACGCCCGCAGTGGCGCGGAACATATCACCTTCGCAAGCCATACCAATTGGGCGTAATCCGTTGAGTACCGCTTCCGGTGCCATTTCTGCACTACAGGCACCAAATTCAATGAAACGGGGTAACCAGCCCTGAATCGCCAGCGCGCTGCGGTGGAAATCTTCCAGCGCCATATCTTTGTGCGCACCGCAGTTAATGCGATCCACGAGGCCTGGTTTCGGTGACAGGTTGACTTCAGTCAGCATGGCGCGCCAGCCCAGCAGGGCGTACTCATCGATTAATGACGTCGCAAGCTTTGTGGTTTTAGTTGACGTTGCAGGCATCGACATCGTTTAGCAGCGCCTCCATGCGGTTGAGTAAATCGGTCAGTTGATGGGTTTTTCCACGCGCGCAAACAGCTGCGCTTTGCTCGCACAACAGGCAGCGGCGAGGCGGCAGTGAATAATCGCGGCGGGAGAGAATGTCGCCTTCGGGCGTCAGGACATCGATATCCCATAACCGCCCGAGAGGATGACTATGTTCAAGCTCAATGGTGGCGAGCTTGAGGTCGCGAGCCGGGGCGGCAATGCTCAACATGCCCTCCGGCCCGCTGGCGGAAACCAGTGCAGCCTGCTCCTGAATTTGCCAGCCCTGTTTTGCGGCTAAGGCACGCAAGGCTGTCACGCCATGATTAAAAATTCGGCGTGTGACCTCGCTGTCTTTAATCGGCCCAGGCGCAACCACGGTAAAGGAGACCAGTGGAACAGGATGGCGCTTGAGCCAGGCGTGTTGCCGTGCTTGCCTTTCATCCCGGCTGACGAGCAGCTCGGGAATTGACACCGCATGGTGGCTGGCGAGTTCAGGAAGCAGGTGCATGGCTTATTCCTTCACCTGATGCACAACATCGATCACCGAGCCATCGCGGTAACGCACAACGGCAACGACGCGGTCGGTGAATTCAATCGGCTGTGGTTCACCGGTCAGCAGACGCGCACGTTCACGCAGCCACTCAATAGAAACCACTTTGATCCCCGCTTCCTGCAGACGTTCTGCCAGCTCCGGACGTGCCGGGTTAACTGCGATACCGTGGTCTGTGACCAGAATATCGACACTGGAGCCCGGGGTGATGCAGGTCAGCACGTTATCCACCAGCGTCGGAATACGACCGCGTACCAGCGGCGCGACGATGATGGAAAGCGCAGAAGAAATCGCGGTATCGCAGTGACCACCGGAAGCACCACGCAGTACGCCGTCAGAGCCGGTCAGCACGTTAACGTTGAACTGGGTGTCAATTTCCAGCGCACTCAGTACCACCACGTCGAGACGATCAACCGATGCGCCTTTCGACCCCCAGTTAGCGTACTGGTTGGCGCTGATTTCGATGTGATTGGGGTTACGGGCCAGCGATTGCGCAGCATGGCTGTCAAAGCTCTGCACATCCAGCAGTTTGCGGATCAGACCTTTTTCGTGCAGATCAACCATCGTTGCGGTAATACCGCCGAGGGCGAAGTCGGCGCGAATATCGCGGCTACGCATTTTGTCTTCCAGGAAACGGGTTACCGCCAGCGAAGCGCCGCCGGTGCCGGTCTGCATGGAGAAACCTTCTTTGAAGTAGCCAGAGTTAACAATCACATCCGCAGCGCTACGGGCAATAAGCAGTTCGCGCGGGTTAGTGGTCATACGGGTAGCACCAGCGCCGATTTTTGCAGCATCGCCAACGCGATCAACTTTGACGATCAGATCAACCTGATCTTGCTCAATGCTTGCCGGATTATGCGGATAAGGCAGCAGTTCTTCAGTGAGCATCACAACCTGTTTTGCGTTGTCGGCATCAACCATTGCATAGCCGAGGGAGCCGCAGCAGGCTTTACCGGTGTAGCCGTTGGCATTACCGAATTCATCACAGGACGGGACGCCGAGGAAAGCCACGTCGATATTCAGTTCGCCGCTCTGTACCAGATGCACACGTCCGCCGTGAGAGTGGATTTGCACCGGTTCCGCCAGCAGACCACGGGAGATCTCTTCCGCCAGCGGACCGCGCAGGCCGGAGGTATAAATGCGGGTAACCACGCCCTGGCGAATGTGTTCTACCAGCGGCGCATGGCAATCACTCAGGGAGCTGGAGGCCAGAGTCAGGTTTTTAAAGCCCATCTTCGCGATGACGTCCATCACCATATTGACGGTCAGGTCACCGCCACGGAAAGCGTGATGGAAGGAAACCGTCATGCCGTCCTGTAAACCAGAACGACGAATCGCTTCTTCCAGGTTGGCGCACAGTTTGCGATCGCGCGCTTTTTCAGCCTGGTAGGTTTGCTTTGGCGAGTTCTGGAAAGCGGCAAGATCGCATTCAGCGCGACGATTCCAGGCCGCTACCCGTTCTTGTCGTTGAGATTGTTCAATTTTCTGCGTCATTTTGATTGCCTTATTCTTCGCGGATGCCGGAAAGTTCTGCGCGGGAGAGCACCAGACGGGCGCGATCGATAACCGGACCGTCCACCATCTTGCCGTTCAGGGAAACCACGCCGAGGCCTTCGCGAGCGGCGGCCTCAGCGGCTTCTACGACGCGGCGGGCGTGATCCACTTCTTTCTGAGTCGGTGCGTAGAGGTTGTGCAGCAGATCAATCTGACGCGGGTTGATCAGCGATTTGCCGTCAAAGCCCAGCTGTTTGATGTGGGCGGCTTCTTGCAGGAATCCGGCTTCGTTATTAGCGTCGGAATAGACGGTATCGAACGCCTGAATACCCGCAGAGCGCGCGGCCTGCAAAATGGAACAGCGTGCGAACAGCAGTTCAGTTCCTTCCGGGGAGCGTTCTGTACGCAGGTTGCGCACATAGTCTTCTGCACCGAGGGCGATACCGATCAAACGCTCGGAAGCGTGAGCGATTTCCACCGCGCGGGTAATGCCCAGCGGAGATTCAATCGCTGCCAGCAGGCCGGTGCTGCCGGGTTCACGACCACAGGCTTTTTCGATGCGCAGGATCTCTTTTTCGATATCCAGAACATCCTGAGCGGTATCGGTTTTCGGCAGACGCACAACGTCCGCACCACCGCGAACGACGGCTTCCAGGTCGTTAACACCCCATTCGGAATCCAGCGCGTTTACACGCACAATGGTTTCAATATCGCGATACAGCGGATGTTGCAGCGCGTGGTAAACCATGCGGCGGGCTGTGTCTTTTTCACGCAATGCCACGGAGTCTTCGAGGTCAAACATCAGGGCATCAGCCGGGTAGATGAATGAGTTGCTGACCATCGCGGCATTGGCACCAGGCACAAACAACATGCTGCGGCGGGTGCGAGTTTTACGTTGTTGCAGCGAAGCGGAAATCATTGGCAATCCTCCCATGGCAGAGCCGGGATACCGCTGGCGCGTGCCAGCAGGGCTTCCAGTCGTGCACGTAAAATGCAGTCCAGTGCGCCTTTGTCATCGACATTCAGCTGTACGCCGCGCACGTTGTAGCGGGCGAGAACGTCCAGAATGGTGGTGCGAATGGCATCGCCAAACTGTTTCTCAACGCTGCTGTTGATTTGCAGGTCGATATCCTGCGTATCGAGTGGGGCGATGCGTATCATCACATCCCCAGACTCAAGGGTGCCTGCAACGGCGGGCTGGTTTATTTTCATTTTTCACCTGTTTCTCATGCGGGGGTCTTTTGACGAGCTGCCGCGTCCTGGCGGGAGTGCTCAAGCAGGTTCTGCAAATAATGCAGCGTGACTGCAGGGACCAGCGGCGCGATAGCCGTGAGATCGTTTTTCGCCAGCAGTTGACGTACCCGGGAAGCGGATATCGGCATCTCCTGGTAACGCAGCCGCTCAATTTCAACCAGTTCGATGGGCGGTGCGGAGATAGTCGGCGTTTCCAGCCAGTAGCGCATATCCTGGTTGTACTGGGCGGTAACGCGACAAAAGGGTTCAGTACCGACAAAGCGGTGAGTTACACCCAGCGCGGGAGCGAGGTACTGACGGAAAATCTTCAGATCAATTTCGGTGTAACAATGGTTAATGACGCTCTGTTCTTTAATGAAGTAGCAAGGGAACGTAGCGCGGGATATGATGTATTCGGAGCCGCGATGCACAGTCAGGCGTGGAATATCGGCGGTGCCTTTTAACACCAGATCCAGTCGGTCTTCATAGGGGAAGCGTGAAGAATCTTCTTTGACTAAAAACAGATGCAACCAGTCGCACTGTGCCGCAGCCTGTTGAATCAGATAACGGTGACCATTCGTAAAGGGATTGGCGTTCATCACAATGCAGCCAATCTTGTTCCCTGGATGACAAAATTTTTTCAGCGATTCGGCATAGCGTTTCAGTCGCGTGGCGCTGTTTTCCATCAGCACCATCACGCCGGGTACGCTGGTCAGCGTGGAAAAACCGCACTGGCGGAACAGCGCCTCGTATTCGGTTTTGGTATAAATAAACAGATGCGTGCTGTGCCGTTCATAGGCGAGGTTTATCAATTCAGTGGCTAATGTCAGCGCCAGTCCTTCACCGCGAACGGATTCACTGATAGCAACGCATTTAATAATATTTCCGGCAATTCCACCGCACGCGATAAGATTTTCATCGCGGGTTACGGTAATAAATACTTCGACTGTGGTGTCAACGCTCAAATCATTTTCATGCAGGAATTGGGCGATTTCCGCCATTTTTTTATTTTCTGAACGTTTTACACGGGTGAAAATATCATTGCCGAACATAATGAATAGTATCCTGAAGGTGCATGTTGTTATCGATTTGCAACAAATGCTGTTCGATGTTGCAAACTGATAACCTTTTATTTTCACTTAGGAGAAAGGGGGGCGATCGAGGTATATCTTTTCTCCTTTCGCTATACATCCTAAGGAGTATTGCAGCGTGAAATTTTGATTTATTTCACATAGAGTTAGTGGTTTTTTATTTATTTAATGGTTTTAAGTTTTTTAATTAATGTAATTACGAAATGACCCGCAGGTTTAATTGATTTAATTGATTTAATGAATAAAATTTGCCACGATTATATTTAATATCTATGTATTTTGATTCAACATTTTAATTACATCTGTCAAAGAGGCTCGGGACAACCCGCAAGGAAAACAATGTTGCAGCTTAACGAGAATAAACAGTTTGCATTTTTCCAAAGACTGGCATTTCCGCTGCGTATCTTTTTGCTGATTCTGGTGTTCTCAATATTTGTCATTGCAGCCCTGGCGCAATATTTTACAGCCAGTTTTGAGGACTATTTAACGCTTCATGTGCGCGACATGGCAATGAATCAGGCAAAAATTATTGCTTCTAATGACAGTATCATCAGTGCAGTGAAAACGCGTGACTACAAGAGGCTGGCGACCATCGCTGACAAATTACAAAGAGATACTGATTTCGATTATGTGGTGATTGGCGATCGGCACTCGATTCGTCTTTACCATCCTAATCCGGAGAAAATTGGTTATCCTATGCAGTTCACCAAACCGGGCGCGCTGGAGAAAGGGGAGAGCTACTTCATCACCGGGAAAGGGTCAATTGGCATGGCGATGCGTGCCAAAACGCCAATCTTTGATGACGATGGAAAAGTCATCGGCGTGGTGTCGATTGGCTACCTGGTGAGTAAAATCGATAGCTGGCGGGCTGAGTTTTTATTACCGATGGCTGGCGTGTTTGTCGTGCTGTTAGGGATTCTGATGTTGCTATCGTGGTTCCTGGCCGCGCATATCCGTCGGCAGATGATGGGCATGGAGCCAAAGCAAATCGCACGCGTGGTCCGTCAGCAAGAGGCGCTGTTTAGTTCGGTTTATGAAGGGCTCATTGCGGTGGATCCGCATGGTTACATTACCGCCATCAATCGTAACGCAAGAAAGATGCTGGGTCTGAGTTCCCCCGGACGGCAATGGTTGGGTAAACCCATTGCTGAAGTGGTCAGGCCCGCCGATTTCTTTACCGAACAGATTGATGAAAAACGTCAGGATGTGGTGGCGAACTTTAACGGTCTGAGCGTTATTGCCAACCGGGAAGCTATTCGTTCTGGTGATGATTTGCTGGGGGCCATTATCAGCTTTCGTAGTAAAGACGAAATATCCACCCTCAATGCGCAACTGACGCAAATTAAACAATACGTCGAGAGCCTGCGCACATTGCGACACGAGCATCTCAATTGGATGTCGACGCTCAATGGTCTGTTGCAGATGAAAGAGTATGATCGCGTGCTGGCGATGGTGCAGGGGGAGTCTCAGGCCCAGCAACAGCTTATTGACAGCCTGCGTGAGGCGTTTGCCGATCGCCAGGTGGCGGGGCTGCTTTTTGGTAAAGTGCAGCGCGCCCGGGAACTGGGGCTAAAAATGATCATTGTCCCCGGTAGCCAGCTTTCGCAACTGCCGCCAGGACTGGATAGCACCGAGTTTGCAGCCATTGTGGGCAATTTACTTGATAACGCCTTCGAAGCCAGCCTGCGTAGCGATGAAGGAAACAAGATCGTTGAATTATTCCTCAGCGATGAAGGCGATGATGTGGTGATTGAAGTCGCCGATCAGGGCTGCGGCGTTCCAGAGTCTCTACGAGACAAAATATTTGAGCAGGGGGTCAGTACGCGTGCTGACGAGCCCGGTGAACATGGCATTGGGTTGTACTTGATTGCCAGCTACGTAACGCGCTGCGGTGGTGTTATCACTCTCGAAGATAATGATCCCTGCGGTACCTTGTTTTCAATCTATATTCCGAAAGTGAAACCTAATGACAGCTCCATTAACCCTATTGATCGTTGAGGACGAAACGCCGCTGGCAGAGATGCATGCGGAATATATTCGTCACATTCCCGGATTCAGTCAGATATTACTGGCGGGAAACCTGGCGCAGGCCCGAATGATGATCGAGCGTTTTAAGCCGGGGCTAATCTTGCTCGATAACTATCTTCCTGACGGCAGAGGGATTAATTTATTGCATGAACTGGTGCAGGCGCATTATCCCGGCGACGTGGTGTTTACCACTGCAGCCAGCGATATGGAAACGGTGTCTGAAGCCGTACGTTGTGGTGTATTTGATTATCTCATTAAGCCCATTGCCTATGAACGGCTGGGGCAAACGCTAACCCGTTTCCGCCAGCGTAAACATATGCTGGAAAGTATTGATAGCGCCAGCCAGAAGCAAATTGATGAGATGTTTAATGCCTATGCTCGCGGTGAACCTAAAGACGAACTGCCGACCGGCATTGATCCCTTGACGCTAAACGCAGTGCGAAAACTGTTTAAAGAGCCTGGTGTGCAACATACGGCAGAAACGGTGGCGCAGGCACTGACTATCAGCCGCACCACTGCCAGACGTTATCTTGAATATTGCGCCAGCCGCCATCTGATTATTGCTGAAATTGTTCACGGCAAAGTTGGCAGACCGCAACGCATATACCACAGTGGGTGACATGATAAAGCCGGAGGAAACTTGCCTCCGGCATGACTATTTACTTGCCTGTGACCGCGGCTGCCGTTCCTGGCACCATCAGCTCTGTAGCAACGATAACAATCACCAGCCCAACAAGCACCGGCACCGAGGTGCGTTTTACGACTTCAAATGGTGAGATCTTCGCCATCCCGGCAACCGCAACGACTACGCCAGAAACGGGTGACAGGGTACGGCCGAGGTTTGACGCCTGCAGCATTGGGATAGTCAAATACGCCGGGTTAATGCCGGAAGAGTGCGCCAGTTTCGGGATCATCTCAACAAACGCATAAAACGGCGCATTGCCTGAACCGGTCGTGACTGCCGCCAGCATTGTCAGGATCACTAATACCAGCATCAGGATGATACTCGCCGAACCAAACGAGGTGGCGATAGAAATCAGACTTTGAATAAAGCCGATGGTGCTAAGCCCCTGAGCGAATACCCCAGCGGCAACCAGCAGCATCACCACGTTAGCAAACGCATCGGCCATCCCGCGATAAGCCACTTCCAGACCAGAGAAAACTTTCTGGGTATTAAAGCTGCGGATGAACTCCAGAATGGAGGCAATCAGCATACAAATCACCAGAATAGTGATGATGTGTAATTGCGGACCCCATTTGCCGTCAAAAATCAGCACTCCGATGATCGGCGTGAACGGCAAAATGGCATAAAACGCAGGAGCAGTGGTGGTGATTTCACTGACATCTAACATTTCATGAGAGATGTGCTCTTTTTTATCCAGATAACGTTGCCAGAAGAAGTGGGCGATCGCCATGCCGATAATTGCAGCAATTGAGATAGGCAGCGTCGTTTTGAAGGCGAAGTCAATCAGCGACATTTCGGAAGCCTGCGCCGCCAGCACCACATCCCCTGAAGTCGGTGCGAGAATAATCGCCGCCGGGGAGGCACAAATAGCAGCAGCTGCACCACGGCTGATACCAACGTTTACCATCACCGGAAACAGGGTTGCCATCAGCAAAACACCCAGACCGGTCGCGGAAGAGACGGCCAGAGACATCAGACAGGCGACAAAATAGGCGGCAATCATCAGCAGGTAAGGGGAGTTAATATACTGCAATGGTTTTGACGCCAGCTTGACCACCATATCATTCGCGCCGATATGGGTCATGTAAGCGGCAAAGCCACACAGCATCATAATCATCATGCCGAGGTCGCCGCCGCGGCTCATTAGCAATATTTTAACGTATTCAACGATATCCGTGGCGCTGTAGCCTGTTGAAGCCTGGCTGGACGGTAACACTTTGTGCCCCATAATGGCACTGATAATCAGCAATAACAGGCCACCGACAAATAACACGCCAGTGGCGGAATACCCTTTAATGATGTAGCGAGCTACACCCACAATAACCACAACCCCAATAAGGAGTTCAATGAATGTCAGCATAATTTTTCCTGTCTCCAGGCCCCAAAGTAAATAATAAAAAATTCCTAAAGCTTAAGGAAAAAATATGCCCAATAAATTGGCGATAAATGCTGATTAAAATCAAGAAAAACTGCCATTAAGACATTGAAGTTGCTGTTTTTATACATAGATAACAAAACGCATATTTAGCGGTTGGCAATTATCACATAATAATGTGTGTAAATTGATGGTGGATTGATGCAAATTTGTTAATTGCAATGGTGTTAGCTGCGGCTGTGCGCTCAAAAAATAATCTAATATGAGCATAGGTTGACGATATATATTATATACTTCGTTAAGATGATTGTTGTATCTCGTTAAAAAATAAAATAATTTTTCCTTGATTGCATTTTGTCATCAAAAAAGACTTGATTTTTCTTTTTTGACTATTCCCATCGCAGAAAACGACGCATCATCTTTAATCGATGCGCGGAAATATTTAACTTAAACAAGCGGAAATAAATAGAGCAGCTATTCAGATTATTCTTTATGTTGGGGCTATTAAGGTTATGTTAATTGTAGCTTTGCTATGCTAGTAGTAGATTTTTGATAAATGTTTTATGGTCACAAATGAACGTGAGTAAATATGTCGCTATCTTTTCCTTTGTTTTTGTTCAGTTAATCAGCGTTGGTAAAGTTTTTGCTAACGCAGATGAGTGGATGACAACGTTTAGAGAAAATATTGCACAAACCTGGCAACAGCCTGAACATTATGATTTATATATTCCTGCCATCACCTGGCATGCACGTTTCGCTTACGACAAAGAAAAAACCGATCGCTATAACGAGCGACCGTGGGGTGGCGGTTTTGGTCAGTCGCGTTGGGATGAAAAAGGAAACTGGCATGGCCTGTATGCCATGGCATTTAAGGACTCGTGGAACAAATGGGAACCGATTGCCGGATACGGATGGGAAAGTACCTGGCGACCGCTGGCAGATGAAAATTTTCATTTAGGACTGGGATTCACCGCTGGCGTAACGGCACGCGATAACTGGAATTACATCCCTCTCCCGGTTCTACTGCCATTGGCCTCTGTGGGTTATGGTCCAGTGACTTTTCAGATGACCTACATTCCGGGTACCTATAACAATGGCAATGTGTACTTTGCCTGGATGCGCTTTCAGTTTTGAGACAAATGAAATTTTAGTAAACTCTTTAAAATCAATGAGTAAAATAATTAACATCAAAAATAACGCGACTTTTATCACTTTTTAGTAAAGTTGCACTGGACAAAGCGTACCACAATTGGTGTACTGGTAACCGACACAGCATTTGTGTCTATTTTTCATGTAAAGGTAATTTTGATGTCTAAGATTAAAGGTAACGTTAAGTGGTTTAATGAGTCCAAAGGATTCGGTTTCATTACTCCGGAAGACGGCAGCAAAGACGTGTTCGTACACTTCTCTGCAATCCAGACTAATGGTTTTAAAACTCTTGCTGAAGGTCAGCGCGTAGAGTTCGAAATCACTAACGGTGCCAAAGGCCCTTCTGCTGCAAACGTAATCGCTCTGTAAGATACGTCAGCAAGAATTCAAAACCCGCTTAATCAGCGGGTTTTTTTTGGTCTTTAGTGTGCGGTTGAGGCGGAAAACAGCCAGAAAGCCAGTGCGGTCATGGCAAAAGACCCCAAAAGGTTGACGAAAACGTTCAGTAACGCCCAGCCAAAGCGGCCCTCTTGTAACAAAAACACCACTTCTGCCGAAAATGTTGAGAAGGTTGTTAGACCGCCACAAAATCCGGTGGTGATTAATACTTTCCACACTGGATCAATGTTCGTCATCCTGCTAAACCAGGCGAATCCCATTCCTATGATGAATGCCCCAATCAGGTTTGCAGCCAGCGTCCCCAACGGAATCGCTTGATGCAGCGGGTTAAATCGCATACTTAACAGCCATCTCGCCACGCTTCCCGTACCACCGCCAATAAAAACTGCTAAAAGAAGTTGTAACACTGCAAAATCCTGCTATTTGATTTGTATGAGTGATAAGTGTAACGCCGAATAATCGCCGTTGGCGAATTTTACGACTCTGACAGGAGGAGGTGGCAATGCTGGTTGCCGCAGGACAGTTTGCTGTTACATCTGTGTGGGAAAAGAACGCTGAGATTTGTGCCTCGTTGATGGCGCAGGCGGCGGAAAACAACGTTTCGCTGTTTGTCCTGCCGGAAGCATTGTTGGCGCGCGATGATCATGATGCAGATCTATCGGTTAAATCAGCACAGCTGCTGGAAGGCGAATTCCTCGGACGTTTACGGCGAGAAAGTAAACGTAACATGATGACGACAATTCTGACGATTCATGTTCCTTCAACGCCGGGGCGCGCATGGAATATGCTGGTGGCGCTACAGGCAGGAAACATCGTCGCCCGTTATGCCAAACTGCATCTCTATGATGCATTTGCCATTCAGGAATCACGCCATGTTGATGCTGGTAATGAAATAGCTCCGTTACTGGAGGTGGAAGGGATGAAGGTCGGTCTGATGACCTGTTATGACTTACGCTTTCCAGAGCTGGCGCTGGCACAGGCATTACAGGGAGCTGAAATCCTGGTACTTCCTGCCGCCTGGGTTCGTGGGCCGCTCAAAGAGCATCACTGGTCAACGTTGCTTGCCGCTCGTGCGCTGGATACCACCTGTTATATGGTGGCGGCGGGGGAGTGCGGGAACAAAAATATCGGGCAAAGCCGAATTATAGATCCCTTTGGCGTCACCATTGCGGCAGCGTCAGAAATGCCTGCACTCATTATGGCGGAAGTGACGCCCGAACGTGTGCGTCAGGTGCGCGCGCAACTTCCCGTTTTAAACAACCGTCGCTTTGCGCCGCCGCAATTATTATGATGTTTTTTTACTCGGCGCTTGATTCACCTTGTTACAGATTGCTATTGTGTGCGCGCGTCGAATGACCGTTAATATTCTCTGGTTTTTAAGGCGCGTTCTGTTGCCGGTTATATGTCAAGAAGGTATCTATGGGTGAGATTAGTATTACCAAACTGCTGGTAGTTGCGGCGCTGGTCGTTCTGCTGTTTGGGACTAAGAAGTTACGTACGCTGGGCGGAGACCTTGGAGCGGCCATTAAAGGGTTCAAGAAGGCGATGAATGATGACGATGCTGCGGCGAAAAAAGGCGCAGACGTTGATCTTCAGGCTGAAAAGCTCTCTCATAAAGAGTGACGTGGCGAGCAGGACGCTCCCTCAATATCTTGTTCGATACAAAAAACCCGCTTCAAAAAGCGGGTTTTTTATCAGACAGATGTAAGTAATTATTACAGGATTACTTAACTTCCATCCCTTTCGCCTGCAAATCGGCGTGGTAAGACGAGCGGACAAACGGACCGCATGCAGCATGGGTAAAGCCCATCGCCAGCGCTTCGGCTTTCATTTCGTCGAACTCATCCGGGCTAACGTAACGTTGAACCGGCAGGTGATGGCGGCTTGGCTGCAAATATTGCCCCAGCGTTAACATCGTCACACCATGACGGCGCAGGTCGCGCATTACCTCAATAATTTCTTCATTGGTTTCACCCAGACCCACCATCAGACCAGACTTGGTCGGGATTTCCGGATGCGCTTCTTTAAAGCGTTCCAGCAGCTTCAGCGACCAGTTGTAATCTGCACCAGGCCGTACCTGACGGTAAATACGCGGTACGTTTTCCAGGTTATGGTTGAACACATCTGGTGGTGTGGCGGTCAGAATATCCAGAGCACGATCCATACGACCGCGGAAATCCGGCACCAGAGTTTCAATTTTGATTTGCGGGCTTTTTTCCCGAATGGCAGTAATGCAATCCGCAAAGTGCTGGGCACCGCCATCGCGTAGGTCATCACGGTCAACGGAGGTGATAACCACATAACGCAGCGCCATATCGGCAATGGTCTGCGCCAGTTTCACTGGTTCATTGGCATCCGGAGCTACCGGGCGACCGTGGGCAACGTCACAGAACGGACAACGGCGGGTACAAATAGCGCCGAGGATCATAAACGTTGCTGTGCCGTGGTTGAAGCATTCCGCCAGGTTAGGGCAGGAGGCTTCCTCGCAGACAGAATGCAGGCCATTTTTGCGCATTGCGGCTTTGATGCCCTGGATACGTGTAGAGTCCGCTGGAAGCTTGATTTTCATCCATTCCGGCTTGCGCAGCAGGGCTTCGCGCTCTGTTGCCACGTTTTTAACCGGGATAAGGGCCATCTTATCGGCATCGCGGTATTTAACACCGCGTTCCATCACAATGGGTTTACTCATAGCGTGCGTGTTCCAGTTGCGAATTACGAAGGAAAGCGTTTCAATTCAATAGATTGTTGTAATTATCAACTATTTTTGAATTAACGACTGGCAGTATATCATTGAAACGGACCTGAAAGCAGCCAAAGCGGTCGCGAAAATGTAAAATTGTTGTTGGATTGTGCCATTTTTTCGCTCTTCGCTGTGATCTGGCTGTAACAATACTTTTTCAAAATGCATTACGGATAACATCTATTACCCCGTGCAGGATGGGATCACGCAGGCTGAATTTGTTGTAGTGGATAGAGAAATCTATTTGCTCCTCATTTAAGGACGGAAAAGGCAGTTTTTCCAGCGGCCAACAACGGCTAAACAGGTTATAAAAACGGCTGGGAATAATCGCTAACATGTCACTGTTGGCAACCAGTGCAGCGATTGTCAAAATGTTGTAGCTGGTGAAACTGATTTGCCGGTCCGGAAACATCTCTTGAACTCTCTGCCGCAGACCGCTGAAATTTTGCCCTTCCGGTAACAGGAGTATATGCGCAGCGTTGTCGATAGTCTCCCTGTCATCTTCTAAAGAGAGTAGTGGATTTCCCTCACGGCAAATTAACACCATATTGTCGGTGAACAGAACATGATGTTGCACCGTACGATTGGTGCAAAACATGTTATCGATGATGAGATCGGTTTGAAACTGACTGAGTTGGTTTTCCGCGTCGCTGATGGGCGGGTTGCGCAGTAAAAGCTGCGGATAGTGAGTTTTAATCGCCCGATAGATGACAGGAAGGACCAGGGCTCCGACTGAGGGGGTGGTCGCAATAGTTATCGTTCGTTGCTTATCATAGCTTCCTTCGATATCCAGCGCGCCAAGAATGGACTCAAGGCCCTGACTGATATACTCATGTAGATGCATCGCAAATGCGGTAGGAGTGACACCCTGGCCTTTGCGAATAAACAATGGGTCAGGGAATATAACGCGCAGTTTCTGAATAGACTGACTGATTGCCGAGGGTGTCAGATTAAGCACTTTCGCTGCATTAACGATCCCTTTATGTACATATACAGCTTCAAAAATAGTCAGAAGGTTAAGATCAATATTTCGTAAGGTTGTAAATATTTGTGGTTTACCTTCTGACGACTTTCTGCTTAAACAGGTTTCAATTTGATTATTACTATCCACGCACTTACTCCAATTTTATTCATGGAAAAATAATATTTAAAAAAATTACAATAATCTTATGTCTAATTGGGACGGAACGATTTTGCTCACCATGGTCAATTATTTCAATGGGTTAATCAATTAGGTGGGCTACGGAGCAAGGCGTAGCATCGCATTTCTGCAAGTGATAAAGAAAATATACAAACGCGAAGGAGATGTAAAGCATTAGCAGGTGTTATGAGTAATGACCCAGTGTAAATTGGGCCATTGATGTATGGAATTAAGCGGTAATATATTCGAAGTCAGGATTGTTTAGTAGCGCTAAAATATTTTCCAGTAAACGTGGTGCAATATTATTAGTCGTCGCTTCGGGTTTCCATTGTGATATTTTAGCCATTTCCATTCCTGCATACCCACAAGGATTAATACGTAAAAATGGTGAAAGATCCATATTGACGTTTAATGCCAGACCGTGGAATGAACAACCGCGTCGAATACGTAAACCCAGTGAGCAAATTTTCTTTTCCCCGACATAGACACCAGGCGCGTCAGCCCGAGGATGCGCTTCTATACCCAGTTCAGACAGGGTATTCACCACTGTTTGCTCAAGCAAGGTCACCAGTTCACGCACACCGAGTTTACGGCGTTTCAGGTTAAGCAACACATACATCACCTGTTGCCCCGGCCCGTGATAAGTCACCTGCCCACCGCGATCGCTCTGGATCACCGGAATATCACCCGGCATTAAAATGTGCTCCGCTTTTCCTGCCTGCCCTTGGGTGAATACCGGATAGTGCTCGACCAGCCAGATTTCATCAAGGGTACTATCATCGCGGGTATCGGTGAATTCATGCATAGCCTGGGATATTGGCTCGTAAGGCTGAAGACCGAGCTGGCGGACAAGAATTTTATCCTGATACAAAACGGCATCTCCGTGGAGAATGAGTAAAAGTGGGGGAAAAGTATATCACAGCGAGGAGAGGGGAGTTACCCGACCAGGAGCCGGGTAACGGAGAAGCGAGTTACAGAACCATGCGGACAATATCGATTTTGCCCAGTTCTTCATACAGTGTTTCAACCTGCTCGATATGAGTAGCGTTGATAGTGATAGATACCGAGTGGTAGTTGCCTTTGCTGCTTGGTTTTACCGTTGGGGTGTAGTCACCTGGCGCATGGCGCTGTACCACTTCAACCACCTGATCAACCAGCTCAGGTAACGCCTGCCCCATAACTTTGTAAGTAAAAGGAGTAGGGAATTCAAGCAGTTCGTTAAGTTTGGTTTTCATGTCAGCTCCGGCGTAACGTAATTAAATAGCAACTCCCGCCAGAAGGCGGGAGTTTTTTACTGATGCTTAGTATATGGGGACGGAAATCACACTTTCAAGTGTTCAATTTTTAACCAAACCAGTGATGGAACATTAATTTAATGTAATCAATGATTTTGCCGAAGAAGTTACCTTCCGGTATTTCTTGCAGCACAACCAGCGGGCGTTGTTCGATCGTTTTGCCATCAAGCTGGAAGTTGATAGTTCCGACGACCTGATTCTTTTGCAGCGGCGCATGCAATTCACTGCTGTTCAGCACATAGCTGGCTTTCAGATCTTTCATGCGACCACGCGGAATGGTCAGGTACACGTCTTTATCAACCCCTAACGAAGCGCGATCAGAATCACCAAACCAAACCGGTTCAGAGGCGAACTCTTTACCTACTTTCAGTGGGTTAACGGTTTCGAAGAAACGGAAGCCCCAGGTTAGCAGTTTTTTACTTTCGGCTTCACGGCCTTTAAAAGTACGTCCGCCCATCACCGCAGAGATCAAGCGCATCTGGCCTTCAGTCGCAGAAGCAACAAGGTTGTAACCTGCTTTGTCAGTGTGTCCGGTTTTGATGCCGTCGACATTCAGGCTGTTATCCCATAACAGACCGTTACGGTTCAGCTGGCGAATACCGTTAAACGTAAATTCTTTTTCTTTATAGATCGAGTATTCATTCGGTACGTCACGGATCAACGCCTGGCCGATCAGCGCCATATCTCGCGCGGAGCTGTACTGACCATCAGCATCCAGACCATGTACCGTCTGGAAGTGGGTATTTTTCAGGCCCAGTGCGTTAACGTAGCTGTTCATCAAGCCAACAAAAGCGTCCTGGCTACCAGCGGCAAAATCGGCCATGGCGACACAAGCATCGTTACCCGATTGCAGGTTAATACCGCGGATCAGCTGAGAAACCGGAACCTGCATGCCCGGTTTGAGGAACATCAGCGAAGAACCTTTAAATACCGGGTTACCGGTGGCCCATGCGTCGTTACCGATGGTGACTAAATCAGTTTCTTTAAATTTACCGGCTTTCATTGCCTGGCCGATAACGTAACTGGTCATCATTTTGGTCAGGCTGGCAGGATCGCGGCGGACATCTGCGTTCTGTTCGGCGAGCACTTTGCCGGAGTTATAGTCAATCAGGATGTAGGACTCCGCATCGATCTGCGGTACACCCGGGATCATAGTTTTGATATTCAGGTCATCGGCATGTGCAGCAGAGATAAAGGCTGTGCAAAGAGCCGTGGTGAGCGCCAGGCGCTTCATGATACGAGCGGAAAAAATGGTATTCATGGTCTGAACTACGACATCCGTGATGGAATTAAAAAAAGTGCCCTACTATAGCAAATGCACTACCGGCAGGCATCTGACTTTCCGCGTGACTTTGTTAACGTCATTTACAGAAATTGACACATCAGATGCCTGCTTTACGCTACTGCGCGGTGGTAATAAATGACTGTAATTGGGCTTCGGTTTGCAAACGTTGCTGCAAGGTACTGGCTTCGGCTTTGCTGGCGAATGGGCCAAGCTGGATCCGCCAGACCGCGCCATTTTGAGTTACGCGACCGGGGACGCCGAACTTCTGTCCCAGTTGCTGTTGGTACTGTTGCGCACGAGCCTGATCGCTAACGGCCCCGACTTGCACCATAAAGTTGCCGCTGGCGCTTTGCGAGGCGGCTTGCGGTGTCACCATTGCAGGTGAGGTTGCAGGCGTTGTCGACGGAGCTGTAACAACGGGCTGTGGCGCAGGCGTCGGTTCGCTGCCTTCCAGTACACCAGGCGCTAAGGTCGTTGGTGCGCCGAGGAAACCGCTGCTGGTTACCGGCGCGCCGGTCGGATCTTCGCTTTTTAGCGTCGAATTACTGACCGGAAGAATGTCACCCTGCGGGCCAGACACTGAACTTGTTCCCGCGCCACCGCTTAAATCGGGAGGTGCAGGCAGGGCGTAAGTCTGTTTGGCAACTGTGGTACAAGCCATACCAGGACCAGAAAGCGAACCATCCTGGGCGACAATAATCGGATCGATACGAACTTTGGTGTTGTTTGACGTGTTAAGACGGTCAGCTGCCGCGCGAGAAAGCGAAATAACGCGGTCGTTGCCGTAAGGACCGCGATCATTAATGCGCACCACGATCATTCGCCCGTTAGCCAGGTTAGTGATTCTGGCGTAGCTGGGGATCGGAAGCGTTGGATGGGCCGCCGTCAACTGTGTCGGATCGAAAGCTTCGCCAGAGGCCGTCAGGTTACTGCCGGGTTCGGCATCATAGATTGCCGCCAGTCCCGCCTGGCTAAATCGAGACGGATCCTGCACGATTTTGTAGCTTTTACCGTCGCGCTGGTAATCCTGATTTGCCGTCGCATTCAGTGGTTCGAAACGCGGGTCCGCCCCGCTAATTTCAACTATGGGGCCGTTACATACCGCAGGCTGCGGTACACTTACCGTCTGTTGCTGACCATCATCGCTTGTACATGCCGCGAGCATTCCTGCCGCGATGCAGATCCCGAGCCACTGCTTACGCATTGCGCACCTCTTACACGCTTTTCGACAACATTTTCCTGTGGGTGTGGATTGACATTACAATCCCGAACCCAGCCATCAGCACAATTAGCGCCGATCCTCCATAACTGACCAGTGGGAGCGGAACCCCTACAACCGGCAGAATACCGCTTACCATACCAATATTTACGAAGACATAAACGAATAATATCAGCATTAAGCCGCCAGCCATGACGCGACCAAAGGTGGTTTGCGCTCTGGCGGCTATCCACAGCCCGCGCATGATCAGCAGAATGTAGAGAGCGAGCAGAATCAAAATGCCCACTAATCCCAGCTCTTCCGCCAGTACCGCGAAGATAAAGTCGGTATGGCGTTCGGGGAGAAATTCAAGCTGTGACTGAGTGCCGTGCAGCCAGCCTTTGCCGCGTAATCCGCCGGAGCCAATAGCAATTTTAGACTGAATAATGTGATAGCCTGCGCCGAGTGGGTCTGATTCCGGGTCCAGGAGCATCATTACGCGCTGGCGCTGGTAATCATGCATCAGGAAGAACCACAGAATCGGAATGAACGCCGCTACCAGCACTACTGCGACGCCAATCAGACGCCAGCTAAGGCCAGAGAGGAACAGTACAAACAGGCCGGAAAGCGCAACGAGGATTGATGTTCCCAGGTCAGGCTGTGCAGCCACCAGCAGCGTGGGCATAAATATCAGCACCAGCGCGATGCCAGTGTTCTTCAACGATGGCGGGCAAACGTCGCGGTTGATAAAGCGCGCAACCATCAGTGGTACGGCTATTTTGGCAATTTCCGACGGCTGAAAACGAACAATACCGAGGTCCAGCCAGCGTTGAGCGCCTTTAGAGATGGCACCAAAAGCATCTACCGCCACCAGCAAAATAATACAGATGATATAGAGATAGGGGGCCCAGCCTTCATAAACGCGTGGAGGAATTTGCGCCATCACCACCATGATGACCAGGCCCATCGCGATTTGGCCTATTTTACGCTCCATCATGCCAATATCCTGACCGCTGGCGCTCCAGATAACCAGGGCGCTGTAAACCAGCAATGCCAGTAAGATCAGCAGCATTGTGGGATCGAGATGGACTTTATCCCAGAATGTTTTTTTATTCGGATTATCCGTCATGATTAATGGTCCTCCGCTGCGGCAACCGCTGGATTTTCCGCAGGCAGATCGGTGTTGTTATCACCCAGCATAATGTGGTCGAGGATCTGGCGCATCAGCGTACCAACCGCCGGACCCGCACCGCCGTTCTCCAGAATCATGGCGACAGCGACTTGCGGATTGTTGTATGGCGCAAAGGCGGTCATCAGTTTGTGGTCACGTAAACGCTCGGCAATTTTGTGCGCATTATAGGTTTCGTTCGCTTTCAGACCGAAGACCTGAGCTGTACCAGATTTCGCCGCAATTTTGTACGGTGCGCTGGCAAAGTATTTATGCGCAGTACCGTTAGGGCGGTTAGCAACACCGTACATACCGTCTTTTGCCAGCTCCCAGTAACCGGAATGAATATCGCCGACGGGCGGTTCATGCGGTTGTACCCATGGCACCTGTTTGCCGTCTTCGGCGGTGCTCATCAGCAAATGCGGAACCTTCACGATACCGTCATTAATCAGGATCATCAGTGCCTTACTCATCTGGATTGGGGTCGCTGTCCAGTAACCCTGACCGATACCAACCGGAATGGTGTCACCCTGATACCACGGTTTTTTAAAGCGTTTCTGTTTCCATTCGCGGGTAGGCATGTTGCCGGAACGTTCTTCCGCCAGGTCGATACCGGTGTAATGACCATAACCGAATTTACCCATCCATTCGGAGAGGCGATCGATTCCCATATCGTAGGCCACCTGATAGAAGAAGGTATCCGCAGATTCTTCCAGCGATCTTGTGACATTCAGACGCCCGTGGCCCCATTTTTTCCAGTCACGATAACGTTTTTCCGACCCTGGCAGTTGCCACCAGCCAGGGTCAAACAGCGTCGTATTGCGCGTGATCACTCCGGCGCTCAATGCCGAAACCGCCACATAGGGTTTAACTGTAGACGCGGGAGGATAAACCCCCTGTGTGGCGCGGTTCACCAGCGGTGTATTCGGGTCGTTCAGCAAGGCGGAATAATCTTTGCTGGAGATACCGTCAACAAACAGGTTTGGGTCATAACTAGGCGTGGAAACCAGCGCCAGCACCCCACCTGTACGCGGATCGGTGACTACCACAGCTGCGCGGCTACCCGCCAGCAGCGTTTCGATATATTGCTGGAGTTTGAGATCCAGCGTCAGGTAAATATCGTGTCCGGCTTGCGGTGGCACTTCTTTTAACTGGCGGATAACACGCCCACGGTTGTTAACTTCAACCTCTTCATAACCGGTCTGACCGTGCAGCACGTCTTCATAGTAACGCTCAATGCCCAGCTTACCGATATCATGCGTTGCCGCATAGTTGGCCAGTTTGCCGTCATTATTCAGGCGTTCGACGTCTTTATCGTTGATTTTCGACACATAGCCGATGACGTGGGTCAACGCTGAACCGTAAGGATAGTAACGACGTTTATAGCCTTTAACTTCAACACCCGGAAAACGGTACTGATTGACGGCAAAGCGAGCTACTTGTACTTCGGTCAGGTTAGTTTTCACCGGAATGGAGGTGAAACGGTGTGAACGTGCGCGCTCTTTTCGGAATGCAGCAATATCGTCATCGGTCAGATCAACCACGCTGCGCAAAGCGTCCAGCGTTTGCTGCACGTTATCGACTTTCTCCGGCATCATTTCTATCTGGTAGATAGTGCGGTTGAGGGCCAGAGGGATACCGTTACGGTCGTAGATAATGCCGCGGCTGGGCGCGATAGGCACCAGCTTAATGCGGTTTTCATTAGAGCGGGTCTGGTAATCGGTAAAGCGAACAATTTGCAGATTATACAGGTTGGCGATAAGCACGCCGGTCAGCAGCAAAATCCCCAAAAAGGCGACCAGCGCCCGGCGCACAAACAGCGCGGACTCTGCCGTATAGTCGCGAAAAGAGTTCTGTAGTTTCATCCGCTGCGTTTTCTACTCAAAGCTCCCTTATCACTCACGGTGATAAGGATGGTTGGTGGTGATGCTCCACGCCCGGTACAGACTCTCTGCGACCAGCACGCGAACCAGCGGATGGGGGAGGGTAAGCGCCGACAGCGACCAGCTCTGCTCCGCCGCCGCTTTACAGGCAGGCGACAACCCTTCAGGCCCGCCAATCAGTAGACTGACGTCGCGACCATCCAGCTTCCAGCGTTCCAGCTCAGCGGCTAACTGCGGCGTATCCCAGGGCTTGCCTGGAATATCGAGGGTGACAATGCGGTTTTTGCCTGCGGCCGCCAACATCTGCTCACCCTCTTTGTCGAGTATGCGCTTGATGTCCGCATTCTTGCCGCGTTTTCCGGCCGGAATTTCAATCAGCTCGAAGGGCATATCTTTCGGAAAACGACGCAGGTACTCGGTAAAACCGGTTTGTACCCAGTCCGGCATTTTCGTTCCCACGGCGACAAGTTGCAGCTTCACGCATTAACTCCAGAGTTTTTCCAGTTCATACAGGCGACGGCTCTCTTCCTGCATGACATGGACAATCACATCGCCCAAATCCACGACAATCCAGTCGGCGCTGTTTTCACCTTCTACGCCGAGCGGTAACAGGCCCGCTGCGCGAGACTCCTGCACAACGTGATCAGCAATGGACATAACATGGCGGCTGGACGTACCCGTACAGATGATCATGCAGTCGGTGATGCTGGATTTGCCCTGAACGTCTAAGGCGATGATGTCCTGACCTTTGAGGTCATCAATTTTGTCGATAACAAAATCCTGGAGTGCTTTACCCTGCAAGTTTTCCCCCTGGGTGAATCAAATAGATAAAAATGGTCTGTCAGTATACCTGAACCAGAGGCGATTTCGGGACAATTGTCGCCGAATCGGCTTTCGAAAGTGGGCTATCATCCCACCCCGCGCCGCAGATTGCATCGCCATTTTTGTAAAACAATTTCTACAAAGTCGTGTCTGGCGAAAAAAGTCTGGCTGCGGAGAATATCAGCCTGCCCGGGGCTGTCAATGGTCGTTGCGGCTTACCCGTAAAAAAACAGAAAAGTCATGCATTCTCGACCCCGATGGCACGGCTATTGAGGACGCGTAGCGTCGCGAATTTTTGGTTGATATCAATGGCGCTCCAACACCCCTGGTCAACGCGAAAATGCCACATAGCCTCGGCAGGCATGCCAATTAAACGAGCGATTAACAGACTCAGTACACCCTGATGGCTGACGACTAAAATATTCTGATAGTGCTGAAATTCACTAAGCCTTGCGATAAACCGTTCCACACGTTGTGAAAATGCCTGAAATCCTTCACCGTTCGTGGGGATAGCATGCTGCCAGTCATTGCACCACGCGCTATAGTTTTCGGCATCTTCTTGCATGAGGTCGCGATGATGTCGCATCTCCCAGTCGCCAAAAAACATTTCGTTGAGTTCAGGGATGATTTGCACGGGGAGCTGGCGATCACTGAGAACCCGTCGCGCGGTATGCTGTGCCCGTTCCAGTTCACTGCATAAAACCAGGTCAAAGGAAACACCATGTAGCAGCGTATGCAGATTTTGCGCTTGCTCAATACCGCGCGCGGTCAGGGGAGTGGGCGCATGACCGCTGTACAGACCATCGACATTCGCTTGCGTTTCGCCATGACGAATTAACCACAGTCGCATCATGCCCTCCGTAACGACAGGTATCAGCGATACAAGCCTTGTTGGTTAATGTAAGTCAGTACCGGTTCCGGCAATAAATCCTCACACGATTCACCGTTTTGCAAACGTTCGCGGATGATGGTCGCCGAGATGTTAAACCACGGCGTTTCAGCCAGATAAATTTTACCGGCAGGCTGAAGGTGAAGATCTTCCGGGTTATGTGTCAAATGATCTTCCAGCCATTGCTGGTATTGCGGTTGCGCCATTTCAAGTGGGTAACCTGGACGCCGACAGACGATCAAATGTGCATTGTCGAGTATCGTTTCGTATTCGTACCAGGTCGGAAAGGTCAGCAATGAATCCTGACCTATAATAAACGCCAGCGGCACGTCCGGCCCTTGTTCCTGCCGCCACTCTTTCAGTGTTTGCGCAGTGTAAGAGGGGGCATTGCGCTTTAGCTCGCGTTCATCAAGAGTAAATAATGGCTTGTCGGCAATCGCCAGTTCAAGCATGTGTTTACGCTGTACGCTGTTCGCTTCCGGCTGGGGACGATGCGGAGGAACATTATTAGGGATGATTGTGACCCGTGTCAGACCAATCAAATTCGCCAGCGTTTCCACGGGTTTAAGATGACCATAGTGCACCGGATCAAAGGTGCCACCAAACAGAGCCTGTAAAGATTTCATATCAACCGTCGATAAATACGTCCGCCAGGGGTTTATGGCACAACAGAAGAGATAACCCTTCCAGCTCTGCCCACACTGACTGACCGTAATCTTGTTTGAGGGTGAGTTCCGTTCGTGCCAGGAGTTGCACGGCCTGACGTAACTGCGGCTGGCTTAAGCGATTTAACGCCTCGCCCATCATGCCCCGGCGGTTCTGCCATACCCGATGCTTATCAAACAACGCACGCAGTGGCATATGGGCAGACTGGCGTTTCAGGTTAACCAGTAACAACAGTTCACGTTGTAATGTGCGCAACAAAATAACCGGTTCGCTGCCTTCCAGACGCAGTTGCTGAAGAATATGCAACGCGCGCTTACTTTTTCCCATCAACAAAGCATCAACCCAATGAAAAGGGGTGAAATGCGCGGCATCATTCACCGCCTGTTCAACGCGAGGTAATGTCAGTTTGCCGTCTGGCCAGAGTAGCGATAAACGCTCCAGTGCCTGAGCCAGCGCCAGCAGGTTACCTTCATAACAGTAGCAGAGCACCTGATTCGCCGCGTCATCCAGCTCTAAGTTGAGCTGTTTTGCGCGCACAGCAACCCAGCGGGGAAGCTGAGCCTGCTCCGGTGTCTGACAGGTCACCTGCACGCTGCGATTCGCAAGAGCAGTAAACCAGGCGGCATTTTCTTGCGCTTTGCTTAATTTATTGCCGCGGACGATCAACAGCAGGTCGTCATGCAGAAGTCCGGTGAGTGTGAGAAGTTGTTCATTGATCGCCGCATTCGGTCCGTTTTCTGGTAACAACAGCAATAGCGTTTGTCGACTGGCAAACAGACTCATGGCCTGGCATAACGAAAAGATCGCATTCCAGTCAGTGTTGGGATCAATGGAAAAAGTGTGGTGTTCTTCGAATCCTTGTACCGCAGCTACCTGACGAATAGCGTCCTGGCTTTCCTGCAATAACAGAGGATCGTTACCAAGTAAAAGATACGCCGCGCGCAGCCCTTCATTGAGCTGCGCGCGGAGTTGTTCCGGGTACAACCGAATCATCAGTTACCCAGCGTGGTAGAGACGCGTGCAGGCGTTGCCGGAGTATCCGTTGTGGTCGACGTCTGTTCTTCGTCGGAACGAATATCCGCAGCACGGATGCTTGGCAGCTTACGAATCAGCTGTTCGGCAGCACGGTCGTACATCTCTTTTACGATCATGTCTTGTTCGTTATCTTTCGCTAACGCCATTTGCGGGTTATCGAAGAACGAACGGAAGACTTTGGCGCTAATCGGGTAGATGTCACGGCCGGGGATCAACACGGTCGCATTGACCGTCATGATCATCTGATACTCTGCTGTTTGACCGTTACGGAATACCGATGCGGTATCTTTCGCGATGCTCACTTTACCCAAACGCAGGGATGGAACGTCCTTACGCGTGGTTTCTTTATCAAGCAACTCGACACCATTTAGACGTAACTGGTTACGCACCGCACGGCTTAATGGCCCGTTCGGATCGCCTGAGTCCAGGATCATGACCTTCATAGTGGAAGGAACCTGCGTGGTATCACGCAGATGCCAGCCACACCCGGCGGTGATTAACACCGCCAGAGATAACAACAATGTTGCCAGATATCGCACGCTTCCTCCCGCGCTTAGCCAACGACCAGATTGAGGAGTTTACCGGGTACGTAAATCACTTTACGCACGGTAACGCCATCAAGATATTTTGCTACCAGATGTTCCTGGCCAGCACGTTCGCGAACCTGTTCTTCCGTTGCGTCCACCGGAACGGTGATTTTTGCACGGACTTTACCGTTAACCTGCACCACGACCAGCGTGGAGTCTTCCACCATCGCTTTTTCGTCAGCAACCGGCCACGGCGCGTTGTCGATATCGCCTTCGCCTTTCAGTTCCTGCCACAGCGTGAAGCAGATGTGCGGGGTGAACGGGTTAAGCATACGGACAACGGCCAGCAGTGCTTCCTGCATCAGGGCGCGGTCCTGCTCGCCATCGGTCGGTGCTTTCGCCAGTTTGTTCATCAGCTCCATAATCGCCGCAATTGCGGTGTTGAAGGTCTGACGACGGCCGATATCATCGGTCACTTTAGCGATCGTTTTATGCACATCGCGACGCAGCGCTTTCTGATCTTCAGTCAGCGCATCAACGTTCAGTGCCGCAACATCACCTTTCGCTGTGTGCTCGTAAACCAGTTTCCAGACACGTTTCAGGAAGCGGTTAGCCCCTTCCACGCCGGATTCCTGCCATTCGAGAGTCATATCAGCCGGAGAAGCAAACATCATAAACAGACGAACGGTGTCCGCGCCGTAACGTTCAACCATCACCTGCGGGTCGATACCGTTGTTCTTCGACTTGGACATTTTGCTCATGCCGGTATAAACCAGTTCATGGCCTGCCGCATCTTTCGCTTTCACGATACGGCCTTTCTCGTCACGTTCAACGATAGCATCAACCGGGGAAACCCAGTTACGTTCGCCGTTTTCGCCAACATAGTAGAAGGCATCTGCCAGCACCATACCCTGACACAGCAACTGTTTTGCTGGTTCGTCAGAGTTCACCATGCCTGCATCACGTATCAGTTTGTGGAAGAAGCGGAAGTAGAGCAGGTGCATAATGGCGTGTTCGATACCACCAATGTAGATATCCACCGGCAGCCAGTAGTTAGCCGCTTTGGAATCCAGCATACCTTCTTTGTACTCCGGGCAAGTGTAGCGCGCATAGTACCAGGAGGACTCCATAAAGGTGTCGAAAGTGTCGGTTTCACGCAGCGCTGGCATACCGTTAACGGTAGTTTTTGCCCACTCCGGATCTGCTTTAATCGGGCTGGTAATGCCGTCCATCACCACATCTTCCGGCAGGATCACCGGCAGCTGGTCGTCCGGGGTCGGCATTACGGTACCGTCTTCCAGCGTCACCATCGGAATCGGCGCGCCCCAGTAACGCTGACGAGAAACACCCCAGTCGCGCAGGCGGTAGTTCACTTTACGCTCGCCAACGCCCATCGCAGTCAGTTTATCGGCGATGGCGTTGAAGGCCGCTTCATGGTCAAGACCGTTGAACTCGCCAGAGTTGAACAGCACGCCTTTTTCAGTCAGGGCTTGCTGAGAAAGATCTGGCTCAGAGCCGTCAGCTGCCAGGATAACCGGTTTGATGTTCAGGCCGTATTTAGAGGCAAACTCGTAGTCGCGCTGGTCGTGACCCGGAACCGCCATAACTGCGCCCGTGCCGTATTCCATCAATACGAAGTTTGCTGCCCAAACGGGAATTTCTTCGCCCGTTAATGGGTGAACCGCTTTAAAGCCAGTATCGACGCCTTTTTTCTCCATCGTCGCCATTTCAGCTTCGGCAACTTTGGTGTTACGGCATTCGTCAATAAAGGCGGCCAGTTCAGGATTATTTTCCGCCGCTTTCTGTGCCAGCGGATGACCCGCAGCCACCGCCAGGTAGGTACAACCCATAAAGGTGTCCGGGCGGGTAGTGTAAACGGTCAGCGTGTTGTCATAGTCGTTAACGTTGAAGGTGATTTCCACGCCTTCGGAACGACCGATCCAGTTACGCTGCATGGTTTTAACGGTGTCTGGCCAGTGATCCAGTTTATCCAGATCGTTGAGCAGCTCGTCAGCGTAAGCGGTGATTTTGATAAACCATTGCGGGATCTCTTTACGCTCAACTTTGGTATCGCAGCGCCAGCAGCAGCCGTCGATAACTTGTTCGTTCGCCAGTACGGTCTGGTCGTTCGGGCACCAGTTGACTGCAGAAGTCTTCTTATATACCAGGCCTTTTTTATACAGCTCGGTGAAGAATTTCTGTTCCCAACGGTAGTATTCCGGCGTACAGGTTGCCAGCTCGCGGCTCCAGTCATAACCAAAGCCCAGCATTTTGAGCTGGTTTTTCATGTACGCGATGTTGTCGTACGTCCACGGTGCCGGTGCGGTGTTGTTTTTCACCGCCGCGCCTTCCGCAGGCAGACCAAACGCGTCCCAGCCGATCGGCTGCAGGACGTTTTTGCCCAGCATACGCTGGTAGCGGGCGATCACGTCACCGATGGTGTAGTTACGTACGTGGCCCATGTGTAGTCGACCAGAAGGATAGGGAAGCATAGACAGGCAGTAATACTTCTCTTTGCTCTCGTCTTCGGTTACTTCAAATGTGCGCTTCTCATCCCAATGAAGCTGTACTTTGGATTCTATCTCTTCCGGGCGGTATTGCTCTTGCATGGCAGCCAGTGGTCCTGTTTTCAATACGGCTACAAATGTAGCGTTGAGGTGGTTTTTCAGATCCGCATAGCATAGCCCAAACGTCCGCGTCAAAACAGCCTTTCGCGCACTCGACGTTGAAATGATGCCCGGATTATTCATACATTAATTTACAGAGTTTGTGGGCGTATTAGCAAAGCAAGGAACAAAGAACGTCTATTATTATAGTCAGTTAACGACCCGGGAGATGAAACGATGAACAAGGTTGCTCAATATTACCGTGAACTGGTCGCGTCACTGAGCGAACGCCTGCGCAATGGCGAACGTGATATCGACGCACTGGTGGAACAGGCGCGCGAGCGCGTAATAAAAACAGGGGAGTTAACGCGAACCGAGGTCGATGAGCTGACGCGAGCTGTCAGACGTGACCTGGAAGAGTTCGCCATGAGCTATGAAGAGAGCCTGAAAGAAGAATCTGACAGCGTCTTTATGCGGGTGATTAAAGAAAGCTTGTGGCAGGAGCTGGCAGACATCACCGATAAAACGCAGCTTGAATGGCGCGAAGTTTTCCAGGACCTCAATCATCACGGGGTTTATCACAGCGGAGAAGTGGTAGGGCTGGGAAATCTGGTCTGCGAGAAATGTCACTTCCATCTCCCGATCTATACACCGGAAGTGCTGACGCTATGCCCGAAATGTGGTCATGATCAGTTCCAGAGACGTCCGTTCGAGCCGTAATGAAATGAGTGGTGCCGGATGGCGTGATGTCATCCGGCGAGTGATTAAGCGTAAAATTTCAGACGATCAGCCAGTAAATCAACAAAGCCCTGACGATCAACATCGACCATTAAGGTGGCATTCGGTTTATTGCCAGTCAGATAATAATAATCAACAACCGTCATACCCTGGGTATATTTCCCTTGTGTTTCCACGCCAACCCAGCGCTCAACAGTGGTAAACAACTCCGGTTTCAACAGCCAGGCGATGGTGCATGGGTCATGCAGTGGTGCGCCGACAAAGCCCCATTTTTCGTCTTTATGATATTCGAGGAAGAAATCCAGCAGTTCGGCAACAATGGTTGAAACAGGGTTGCCAATCGCGCGGAAACGCTCAGTGTCTTCAACGTGGATTTGTGCTTTGTGAGTAACATCCAGACCGGCCATCACCACCGGAATTCCTGACTGGAAGACAATTTCTGCCGCTTCCGGGTCAACGTAAATATTAAATTCAGCCGCAGGCGTCCAGTTACCAAGCCCCATTGCGCCGCCCATAATCACGATACGGGCAATTTTGCTATGCAGTTCCGGGTGGCTATTGAGCAGCAAGGCAACGTTAGTTTGCGGTCCGGTTGAAACAATGGTGATAGGTTCCTCACTTTCACACAGCGTTTTCGCCATCAGCTCCACCGCCGTACAGTTTTGCGGTGCGAACGTCGGTTCCGGTAATGCCGGGCCGTCGAGACCGCTTTCGCCGTGCACATTGTCCGCAATAATCAAATTACGCATTAACGGTTTTACCGCGCCGCCTGCTACCGGAATATCGGTGCGATTAAGCAAGGTCAGCATACGCAGAACATTGCGTAAGGTTTTTTCTGGTGTCTGGTTTCCGGCGGAAGACGTAATTGCTTTGACATCAAGCTCTGGTGAGGCGAGGGCAAGAACTATTGCGATAGCGTCGTCATGACCTGGGTCGCAATCTAACAGAATTGGCAGTGCCATTGTTGCTCCTTGTTGTGTGCTTCTTTGCGACAAGGGTACCGCCAGGATGTAACAGATACGAGGAGCGAAACGATAAAGCGTGAGATGGCGCGCACTTGGGTATGCGCGCCAGAGTGATTAATGCAGGATTTTCGCGAGGAAGTCTTTTGCGCGGTCCGATTTCGGATCATCGAAGAAAGCGTCTTTCGGCGAGTCTTCGACAATTTTACCCTCGTCCATAAAGATCACCCGATTCGCCACTTTACGGGCAAAGCCCATTTCGTGGGTCACCACCATCATGGTCATTCCTTCGTTCGCCAGTTCCACCATCACGTCCAGCACTTCGTTGATCATCTCCGGATCCAGCGCCGATGTCGGTTCGTCGAACAGCATGGCAATAGGATCCATACACAATGCGCGAGCGATCGCCACACGCTGCTGCTGACCGCCGGAAAGCTGCGCCGGAAACTTATTGGCATGTGCGGAAAGCCCGACGCGCTCCAGCAATTTCAATGCTTTTTCACGAGCCGGCGCTTTATCGCGTTTAAGCACTTTCACCTGCGCCAGGGTCAGGTTTTCGATAATCGACAGATGAGGGAACAGCTCGAAATGCTGGAATACCATCCCGACGCGGGAACGCAGCTTTGCCTGATCGGTTTTCTTGTCGTTAACCACGATGCCATCGACGGTGATTTCACCTTGCTGCACCGGTTCGAGGCCGTTGACGGTTTTAATCAGCGTTGATTTGCCGGAACCAGACGGGCCGCAAACCACCACCACTTCGCCTTTTTTCACTTCGGTTGAGCAGTCGGTCAGCACCTGAAAGTGACCATACCATTTTGAAACATTTTTCAGGGTAATCATTATGCTGTCCTTCTTTTCAAGTAGCTGACCAACAACGACGCGCTAAGGCTAATAACGAAATAAACAAATCCGGCAAACAGGATCATCTCAACCTGCGTACCATCACGCTCACCAATGGTTGAAGCGGTACGGAAGAAATCGGCCAGAGATAACACATACACCAGCGAGGTATCCTGGAACAGTACGATGCCCTGAGTGAGCAGCAGCGGCACCATCGCGCGGAAAGCCTGCGGCAGAATAATCAGTTTCATCGACTGCCAGTGAGTCATCCCCAACGCCAGCGCGGCGCTCGACTGACCACGGGAAATACTTTGAATACCGGCACGGATAATCTCTGAATAGTAGGCCGCTTCAAACATCGAAAACGCCACCATTGCCGAAATTAAACGGATATCATTTTTTGGCGATAATCCCAGCACGTTTTGCAGAAATCCCGGCACAATCAGGTAAAACCACAGCAAAACCATGACTAAAGGAATCGAGCGGAATACGTTAACATAGGCTTTGGCAAACCACGCAACAGGCGCAAAGCTGGACAAGCGCATCACCGCCAGCATGGTGCCCCACAAAATACCAATCACCACTGCCGTGACGGTGATTTTCAGCGTGATCACCAGCCCGTCGAGCAGATATGGCAGGGAAGGAACAATGGAACTCCAGTCAAACTCGTACATTATTTGCCCCCCATGTTGCCGGGCAGACGAACTTTACGTTCAACCAGCGTCATCACCAGCATGATAAAAGCGTTAATCAATACATACGCCAGCGTGATGGCGGTAAACGACTCCCAGGCGTGGGCCGAGTAATCGAGCAATTTACCCGCCTGCGCCGCCATATCCACCAGACCGATAGTCGAGGCGATGGCGGAGTTTTTCACCAGGTTCATCATCTCTGAGGTCATCGGCGGGACGATAACGCGATAAGCATTAGGCAGCAGTACGTAGCGGTAAGCCTGCGGTAGCGTCAGACCCATCGCCAGCGCGGCATTTTTTTGCCCACGCGGCAGCGACTGAATAGCGGCGCGTACCTGTTCGCAAACACGGGCGGCGGTAAACAGCCCCAGGCAGAGCATGGATGAAAGGAAAAACTGAATATTGGGATCCAGCTCTGCCTTAAACCACATGCCGATTTTCTCTGGCAGCAGCTCCGGGATCACCAGGTACCAGGTAAAGAATTGCACAATCAACGGCACGTTGCGGAACAGTTCGACATACAACGTACCCAGACCGGAGAGAAAACGGTTTGGAACGGTACGTAAAATGCCGAAAAATGAACCGACGAGGAAAGCGATAATCCAGGCGCAGATCGACAAAGCGATCGTCACCTGAAAACCACTCCAGATCCAACCAAGATAGGTGGTGTTGCCGAACGGGGCTTGTTGTAAAAAAATA
Organism: Escherichia sp. WS338; assembly: GCF_046486405.1. NCBI lineage: Bacteria > Pseudomonadati > Pseudomonadota > Gammaproteobacteria > Enterobacterales > Enterobacteriaceae > Escherichia > Escherichia sp. WS338. Next base: position 258,715 of record NZ_JBJQLL010000003.1, read on the forward strand.
CCCCAGTTCCAGTCTATAGACATAAATCTACTCCAGAAAAAAGAGGGTAGCAGCGTTAACTGCTACCCTCGAAGATTGTTACCCAGCGTATTGCGGTTTTCAGGCCCGATGGGGAACGACCACCAGGCGTATAGTCTGTCCGTGCTACGTAACAATCGAGAGGGCTGGAATTTCCGCCCCTGGTTCTTGTAATTAGTTCAGTGCCTTGTCATTCGGTTCTTTGAACAGTGCTTTCATTTCGTCTGACAGTTCGAAATTCATGTTCAGGTTTTTCGGCGGAATTGGATTTTTGAACCACTTATCAAACCATTTTTCCGCTTCACCGGAGGTCTGCACCTGAGCGATGGTATCATCCATCAGCTTTTTGAACTGCGGATCGTCTTTACGCAACATGCAACCATAGGCTTCCTGAGACTGCGGCTTGCCGACGATTTCCCAGTTGTCTGGTTTCTTCGCTTTCGCACGTTCACCGGCCAGCAGAGCATCATCCATCATAAAGGCAACGGCACGACCGCTTTCCAGGGTACGGAAAGAGTCACCGTGATCTTTGGCGCTGATGATGCGCATATTCATTTTTTGCTCTTCATTCAGTTTGTTGAGCAAAACTTCAGAGGTGGTGCCGGAAGTGACGACTACGGCTTTGCCTTTCAGGTCGGCAAAATCTTTGATATCGCCGCCCTTTTTGGTCAGCAGGCGCGTACCGACCACGAAAATAGTGTCAGAGAAAGCCGCCTGTTTTTGGCGTTCGGCATTGTTGGTGGTAGAACCGCATTCAAAATCGAAAGTGCCGTTTTGCAGCAGTGGAATACGGTTTTGTGAGGTGATCGGAATCAATTTCACCTGTAAGTCTGGTTTGTTGAGTTTCTTTTTCACTGCTTCAACAATGGCGTTGGAGTAATCCTGCGAGTAGCCCACCACTTTTTGCTGATTGTCGTAATAAGAGAAAGGTACTGAAGATTCACGGTGACCGACGACAATCACGCCGTTTTTGGCGATTTTGTCCAGCGTACTGCCTGCTGCCGGGGCGGCGTCATCTGCCTGTGCCAGTCCTGCGGAAAGCGCCAGGGCCAGGATTGCTGTGGCAGGTTTACGTAATTGCATATCCAACTCCTTTATCTTCTGCGTTAAGAACGCATGGATACCCGTTGTGAGTGTTTGTGTTGTTATCATCTGCAACTTTATTGTGCAGTGTTGTGCTTGTTAGGTAACATTTAGTTTGGATAAATGTAAAGATATTGCTGTTTTATTGTTTGTTTTTGCGAGATGCGCCGCACCATTCCGAAGCAAAATTCTTAAATCGCACCTTTTTGGTGCTACCGCTGATTTGTGGTGGTGCAACCCGGTTGCGTCGCGGCTGATTTCATTGCTTACACAGTAAATAAAGCAACTTACATGCCAAAAAATACTTATAGGTGAATTAATTACGATTGTAATGTTAGGCTGAAATAGTCATATTTCGGACAGGGTTATCTTTTCGGCATGGGACGTTTGCCGGGATGATAACTGCACACGGGAAAAATGCTTTTTACCTGTCTTTTCAAGGAAGAATCACCTTATGTCTGCATCTTCGGTTAAGCCGTTAAATGTTCAATTACCCGCAATAACCCTTATCCTTTTTGCGCTCTGTGTTGGGATATTTTGTTACCTCGCACAATGGATGAGTTATGAAGAAGTCGATCAATCCGCACTTATCCATCTCGGTGCTAACGTTGCTTCTCTCACGTTGTCGGGTGAATCCTGGCGCTTATTGAGCAGTGTCTTTCTGCACAGCAGTGTTTCTCATTTGCTGATGAATATGTTTGCACTCCTGGTGGTGGGGGGAGCGGTGGAACGTATTCTGGGGAAATGGCGACTCCTGATTATCTGGTTATTCTCCGGCATCTTTGGTGGGCTGATCAGCGCCTGTTATGCGTTACACGAAAGTGAGCAGATAGTCATCAGCGTTGGGGCATCCGGGGCAATTATGGGAATAGCGGGCGCTGCGATAGCAACACAGCTTTCTTCAGGTGCGGGTACACACCATAAAAACCAGCGGCGAGTATTTTCTCTGTTGGGTATGGTGGCGCTGACACTGTTGTATGGTGCCCGGCAAGCAGGAATAGATAACGCTTGCCACATTGGCGGCCTGATTGCGGGGGGCGCGTTGGGTTGGCTGAGTGCGCGTTTAGTTGGGCAAAATCGGCTCGTTACGGAAGGCGGGATTATTGTTGCGGTCACTCTTCTTCTGACCGGGACTATCTGGTTTGTGCAGCAGCAGATTGATGAATCAGTTTTACAGGTCAGGCAAAGCCTGCGTGAAGCGTTTTATCCGCAGGAGATTGAACAAGAGCGACGACAAAAAAAGCAGCAGTTAGTGGAGGAGCGCAACGCCCTCAGGGAAACATTATCCGCTCCGGTAAGTCGTGAGCAGGCCAGTGGTGATTTACTCGCTGAGATTGCCGATATCCATGATATGGCGATCAGTCGGGATGGTAATACGTTGTATGCCGCAATTGAAAACACCAACAGCATTGTTGTTTTCGACCTCGGACAAAAGAAAATCCTGCATACCTTTACAGCGCCCATAGCGAAAGAAAAGTCAGTCAAACATTGTGGTGGCTGTAAAGATCAGGGCGTCAGATCGCTGGCATTAAGCCTGGATGAAAAGTTGATTTATGCGACTTCATTTGAAGCGAATGCAGTATCGGTCATTAACGTGGCGACGGGGGAGATTATTCAGTCGATTACCACCGGCGCCCATCCTGACAGCCTTATCCTCTCGCGTGATGGCACAAAAGCCTGGGTGATGAATCGCACCAGTAATAGTGTGTCAGCCATTGATCTGGTGACTTATCAGCATGTGACGGATATCCCGCTGGAGAAATACGACGGGACGGGGACGAGCGGTAAACCAGGCGCCTGGGTTATGGCACTTTCCCCGGATGAAAAAACATTGTTGATACCCGGTATGGTCAGAGGCGACATTGTACGCATCAATACCATCACGCATCAGAAAGAAGACTTTCCCACAGGTGATGCGCGTGGTATCGTTTCTGCGATGGGATTCCGACCAAAAAATGGCGAGATTATTTTTGCCGATAGCCAGGGGATTTCACGTATAAGCGTAGGGGATCAACAAGCCAGCATTATGACGCAATGGTGTAGCAGGAGCGTTTATTCCGTTGAGGGTATTAGCCCGGACGGTCAATATTTAGCGTTGGTGTCATATGGCCTGCAAGGTTATGTCATCCTGCTCAATATTAATGCCGGGCAGATTATTGGCGTTTATCCTGCCAGCTACGTTAATCACCTTCGTTTTTCAGCGGATGGTAGAAAGATATTTGTTATGGCGAAGAACAGGTTAATCCAAATGGACAGGACGCGCTCGCTTGATCCGCAGGCAATTATTCGGCATCCCCAATATGGCGATGTGGCTTGTATCCCTGAACCGTAAGAAAAAAGGGCATGATAATCATGCCCCACAACTCAATGAGAAAGTATGTTTTGTTCATGCCGGATACATCAGGCACATTAATGTTTACGTGCTCGCAGACTCATCAGCACAGCTGCAAAACCAAACAGTGCCGTCAGCACCCACAGCGGCCAGTTGCCGGTACGTGCGTACGGTGTGAGTCCGGTAGTCGGCGTCACGTTAGTGGTTAACACCTCGCGGGTGAACTGCGGGATCATCGCCTGAATCTCACCCTGCGGGCCAATCACCGCCGTAATGCCGTTGTTGGTGCTGCGCAACAGTGGGCGCGCCAGCTCCAGCGCACGCATTCGCGCCATCTGGAAGTGCTGCCATGGACCAATAGACTTACCAAACCACGCATCGTTGGAGATAGTCAGCAGATAGTCGGTATCCGGGCGGAAGTTATCGCGCACTTGCTCGCCGAGAATGATTTCGTAGCAAATGGCCGCAGTAAGTTGAATGCCATTCAACGACAGCGGTGGCTGAATATATGGTCCGCGGCTGAATGAAGACATCGGCAAATCAAAGAACGGTGCTAACGGACGCAGTATCGACTCCAGTGGGACAAACTCGCCAAACGGCACCAGATGGTTTTTGTTATAGCGATCGGCTGATTCATAGCTGTACGGTGCGCCTTTACCCAGTGTGATGATGGTGTTGTAGGTATCGTAGCGGTTCTGTTTATTGAGACGCGCGTCGACAATCCCGGTGACCAGCGAGCTCCCTTTATCGCGCAACTCACCGTCCAGAGCTTTGAGGAACGGTTGCTGATTAATTTCCAGATCGGTTATCGCCGACTCCGGCCAGATAATCAACGATGATTTGCCCATCAGCGGTGCCGTTGCGTTGTAGTATATCTTCAGCGTATTAAGTAGCTGGTCTCCGTCCCATTTCAGCGATTGCGGAATATCGCCCTGAACCATCGAAACCTGAATAGTTTTTTCCGGTTGCGGGGTAAACCACTGGATGTAACGCAGCGGGAAGGGAAGGGCAAACAGCACGACGGCCACCACCAGCGGACGCCAGTTGCGTTTGACCAACGCCAGTGCCAGCAGGCCGCTAACCATCATCAGCAGGAAGTTAATGGCTTCCACGCCCATTATCGGTGCCAGCCCTTTTAACGGGCCATCAATCTGGCTATAGCCGAACTGTAACCACGGGAAGCCTGTTAGTACCCAACCGCGCAGAAACTCGGTCACTTGCCAGAGAGCAGGGGCGGCAATCGCCACGCGCAGCCAGGTGGTTTTCGGCCACAGACGCGACAGCACGCCAGCAAACAGTCCGGTATACAGCGACAAATACGCCGCCAGCAGTACCACCAGGAAGATGTTAACCGGGCCAGGCATTCCGCCAAAGGTCGCGATGCTGACATAGACCCAGTTAATACCGCTGCCAAAGAGGCCAAATCCCCAGCAAAAGCCAATAGCGGCAGACTGGAGTGGACGGCGGTTAAAGGTCAACGCCTGAAGCCCCATCAGCGAAATAATCGCCGCAGGCCAGACGTCGTAAGGAGAGAAGGCCAGCGTTCCGCAGGCACCGAATAATAACGCCAGCAGCAGGCGAATGCGCTGGCGTTCAATTAATGAGGCAAAAGCCATGTAGTTATCTATCCAGTTTCGGTTTTATTCATCCAGCTTCGGCTGGGGTGAGTCATCCGGGATTTTGACATGAACCTGAATAATACGCCGACTGTCGGCCATCGCCACTTTGAACTGGTAACCGTCGATGTCGATGGTTTCGCCACGCGCCGGAAGATGCCCAAATGCCTGCATCACCAGACCACCGATAGTGTCAACCTCTTCATCGCTAAAGTGGGTGCCGAACGCTTCGTTGAAGTCTTCAATAGAAGCCAGTGCGCGCACGGTCCAGGTATGACGACTCAGCTGACGGAAGTCGATATCATCTTCTTCGTCATACTCGTCTTCAATCTCACCAACAATCAGTTCCAGGATGTCTTCAATGGTCACCAGACCGGAAACCCCACCGAATTCGTCAATGACGATCGCCATGTGGTAACGCTGAGAGCGAAACTCTTTCAGCATCCGGTCTACGCGCTTACTTTCAGGAACGACAACCGCCTGACGTAACACTTTGTCCATGCTGAAGGCTTCAGCATCGCTGCGCATAAACGGCAGCAAGTCTTTCGCCATCAGAATCCCTTCAATGTGATCTTTGTCTTCGCTAATCACCGGGAAACGTGAGTGGGCGGACTCGATGATGACATCAAGGCATTCGTCCAGCGTCTGGTTGCGTTTCAGGGTAATCATCTGGGAGCGGGGGATCATGATGTCGCGAACGCGTTGGTCTGCGATGTCCATCACCCCTTCGAGCATATCGCGCGTATCTTCGTCGATAAGGTCGTTCTGCCCGGAATCACGGATCAGCGCCAGCAGTTCGTCACGGTTTTTCGGTTCACCGTGGAAAAGTTGGCTGAGTAACAGGGAGAAAAATCCCTTCTTGTTGCTTATCGTGTCACTACTGTGTGAATTGTCGTCGCTCATGGCGTCGTATGGGTTCTCATGTTAGTTAATCAAAACGCCGTCGTTAATCACCAACGGCGGGGACGTCTGCCAGTCAAATGCCTGGCAAATTATTCTTTCTCGGCAATGTACGGATCCTCATAGCCCAGAGCAAGCATAATCTCTGTTTCGATGGCTTCCATTTCTTCTGCTTCGTCATCTTCGATGTGATCGTAACCTAACAAATGCAGACTGCCGTGCACCACCATATGCGCCCAGTGCGCCTCCAGTGGTTTGCCTTGCTCCTGAGCTTCCTTCTCAACCACCTGACGGCAGATAACCAGATCGCCCAGTAGCGACATTTCCATGCCAGGCGGTACTTCAAACGGGAAGGAGAGCACGTTGGTCGGCTTATCCTTACCGCGATAGGTCAGATTCAGACTGTGGCTTTCGGCGGTATCGACCACGCGAATAGTCACTTCCGATTCTTCCTGAAACTGCGGGATCACCGCATTCAGCCATGTCTGAAACTGGCTCTCTTCCGGTAACCCGGAATTATCTTCACATGCCAGTTGTAAATCGAGGATCACCTGACTCATTTTTGTTCCTGTTCTTCGCGCTTGCGTTCTGCTGCCAGCGCCGCTTTACGTTTTTGTTCGGCTTCTTCCCAGGCTTCATAGGCGTTAACGATACGCGCCACCACCGGGTGACGAACCACGTCTTCGCTGTGGAAGAAGTTAAAGCTGATCTCTTCGACATCAGCCAGTACTTCGATGGCATGACGCAAACCAGACTTGGTATTACGCGGCAGGTCGATCTGTGTGACGTCGCCGGTGATAACCGCTTTTGAGTTAAAACCGATACGGGTCAGGAACATCTTCATCTGTTCGATGGTGGTGTTCTGGCTCTCATCAAGAATGATAAACGCGTCGTTCAGCGTACGACCACGCATATAGGCCAGCGGTGCGACTTCAATAACGTTGCGCTCAATCAGTTTCTCGACTTTCTCAAAGCCCAGCATTTCAAACAGCGCGTCGTACAGCGGGCGCAGATACGGGTCTACTTTCTGGCTTAAATCGCCAGGCAGGAAGCCCAGTTTCTCACCGGCTTCTACTGCCGGACGAGTCAGCAGAATACGGCGAATTTCCTGACGCTCCAGGGCATCAACTGCCGCAGCCACTGCCAGGTAGGTTTTACCCGTACCCGCCGGGCCAACGCCGAAGGTAATGTCATGGTCGAGAATATTGGCGATGTACTGCGCCTGGTTTGGCGTGCGCGGCTTAATTACGCCGCGTTTGGTTTTGATATTGACCGCTTTGCCGTACTCCGGCACGCTCTCCGCGCTTTGCTCCAGTACCCGCGCTTCTTTAATCGCAAGGTGGATCTGTTCCGGTTCGATATCCTGAATCTGACCGCGCATCGGGGCGGTATCGACATACAGGCTACGCAGAATGTCTGCCGCAGCGGTGACGCAAATCGGACGGCCGGTCAGTTTAAAGTGGTTATCGCGGCGATTGATCTCGATGCCGAGACGGCGTTCGAGTTGTTTGATGTTGTCATCAAACGGGCCGCACAGGCTCAACAGACGCGCGTTGTCTGCTGGCTCCAGGGTGATTTCGCGAGTGTCTATGTTCAAACCGTTCCTCTTATCTGTATGCCGCCGGAAGCTGAACATTCACCGGCCTATAAGGAAATTATTCACGCCACAGGAAAAAGGCGCAAGCATTGCGATAAAGATGGGGATAAAGAGAGAAAAAACAAGGCCCACCGGAACGGCGGGCCTGAGTATTACGGCTGATAATAACCCACGCCAAGGTCGTTTTCTTTGCGGGTACGGGCAATCACCGATTCCGGTGTTTCTGCCACGCGCAGACCCATTTCATCTTCAGTTCGCACCACTTTACCGCGCAGAGAGTTCGGGTAGACGTCGGTAATTTCTACATCGACGAATTTACCGATCATATCCGGCGTACCTTCGAAGTTGACGACGCGGTTATTTTCAGTACGGCCGGAAAGCTCCATGATGCTCTTACGCGATGTACCTTCTACCAGAATACGCTGGGTGGTACCGAGCATCCGGCGGCTCCATGCCATTGCTTGCTGATTGATACGTTCTTGTAGAATATACAGGCGCTGCTTCTTCTCTTCTTCCGGAACATCATCAACCATATCGGCGGCTGGTGTACCTGGACGAGCGGAGAAGATAAAGCTGTAGCTCATGTCGAAATTGACGTCGGCAATCAGCTTCATCGTTTTCTCGAAGTCTTCGGTGGTTTCGCCAGGGAAGCCAACGATGAAGTCAGAACTGATCTGAATATCCGGACGCGCCGCACGCAGTTTACGGATGATCGCTTTGTACTCCAGCGCTGTATGGGTACGTCCCATCAGGTTCAGAATGCGATCGGAACCGCTCTGTACCGGCAGATGCAGGAAACTCACCAGCTCCGGCGTGTCGCGGTACACTTCGATGATATCGTCGGTGAATTCGATCGGATGGCTGGTGGTAAAGCGAATACGATCGATCCCGTCGATCGCCGCAACCAGACGCAGCAGGTCGGCAAACGATCCGGTGGTGCCGTCGTAGTTCTCACCACGCCAGGCGTTCACGTTCTGACCGAGCAGGTTGACTTCACGCACGCCCTGAGCCGCAAGCTGGGCAATTTCAAACAGAATATCGTCGGACGGACGGCTTACCTCTTCACCACGGGTGTAAGGCACTACGCAGTAGGTGCAATATTTATTGCAGCCTTCCATGATGGAGACAAACGCGGTCGGCCCTTCGGCGCGCGGTTCCGGCAGACGGTCAAACTTCTCGATTTCCGGGAAGCTGATATCTACAACCGGGCTGCGGTCGCCGCGCACGGAGTTGATCATCTCCGGCAGACGGTGCAGCGTTTGCGGCCCAAAAATAATATCGACATAGTGGGCGCGCTGGCGAATGTGCTCGCCTTCTTGCGATGCCACGCAGCCGCCGACGCCGATAATCAGGTCTGGATTCTTCTCTTTTAACAGTTTCCAGCGACCCAACTGATGGAAGACTTTTTCCTGAGCCTTCTCGCGGATTGAGCAGGTGTTCAGCAGCAGCACATCCGCTTCTTCCGCCACATCGGTCAGTTGATAGCCGTGGGTGGCATCCAGCAGATCGGCCATCTTCGATGAATCGTACTCGTTCATCTGACAGCCCCAGGTTTTAATATGGAGTTTTTTGGTCATCGACTTGCTCTTGCGAAATAGTAGCCAGGAATGCAGGGCGCATAGTGTAATGCTTTGCTGCCGTTGTGACCAGTATGAGCGTTATCAGCCCTTGGGGGTAAAAATCCTGTAAACTTAAAGCATATTGCTAACAGGATGATTGACCATGACAAATCAACCAACGGAAATTGCCATTGTCGGCGGAGGAATGGTCGGCGGCGCACTGGCGCTGGGACTGGCTCAGCACGGATTTTCGGTAATGGTTATCGAACATGCCCAACCTGCACCGTTTGTCGCTGACAGCCAGCCGGACGTGCGGATCTCGGCGATTAGTGCGGCTTCGGTATCATTGCTTAAAGGGTTAGGGGTCTGGGATGCAGTACAGGCTATGCGTTGCCATCCTTACCGCAGACTGGAAACGTGGGAGTGGGAAACGGCGCATGTGGTGTTTGACGCCGCTGAACTTAAGCTACCGTTGCTTGGCTACATGGTGGAAAACACTGTCCTGCAACAGGCGCTGTGGCAGGCGCTGGAAGCGCATCCGAAAGTAACGTTACGTGTGCCAGGCTCGCTGATTGCGCTGCATCGCCATAATGATCTTCAGGAGCTGGAACTGAAGGGCGGTGAAACGATCCGCGCGAAGCTGGTGATTGGTGCCGATGGCGCAAATTCGCAGGTGCGGCAGATAGCGGGAATTGGCGTTCATGCCTGGCAGTATGCGCAGTCGTGCATGTTGATTAGCGTCCAGTGCGAGAACGATCCCGGCGATAGCACCTGGCAGCAATTTACTCCGGACGGACCGCGTGCGTTTCTGCCGTTGTTTGATAACTGGGCATCGCTGGTGTGGTATGACTCTCCGGCGCGTATTCGCCAGTTGCAGAATATGAATATGGCGCAGCTCCAGACGGAAATCGCGAAGCATTTCCCGTCGTGTCTGGGTTACGTGACACCGCTTGCCGCTGGTGCGTTTCCGCTGACGCGCCGACATGCGTTGCAGTATGTGCAGCCGGGGCTTGCGCTGGTGGGCGATGCCGCGCATACCATCCATCCGCTGGCGGGGCAGGGGGTGAATCTTGGTTATCGTGATGTCGATGCCCTAATTGATGTTCTGGTCAACGCCCGCAGCTACGGCGAAGCGTGGGCCAGTTATCCGATCCTCAAGCGTTACCAGATGCGGCGCATGGCGGATAACTTCATTATGCAAAGTGGTATGGATCTGTTTTATGCCGGATTCAGTAATAATCTGCCGCCGCTGCGTTTTGTGCGTAATCTTGGTTTGATGGCGGCGGAGCGTGCTGGCGTGTTGAAACGTCAGGCGCTGAAGTATGCGTTAGGGTTGTAGCCTTACAACATTGCCGGAAGCATGCCAACCGTAGGTCGGATAAGACGCGCCAGCGTCGCATCCGACTTTGAAGGATAAGACGTGTCAGCATCACATTCGGCATTGAATATACGCAGAAAAGCAAAAAGCTCGCCGAAGCGAGCTTTTTTAATGTGGCTGGGGTACGAGGATTCGAACCTCGGAATGCCGGAATCAGAATCCGGTGCCTTACCGCTTGGCGATACCCCAACTGGGTGCACTTACGATGTAAGCGTCTTGAATAAAGTGGCTGGGGTACGAGGATTCGAACCTCGGAATGCCGGAATCAGAATCCGGTGCCTTACCGCTTGGCGATACCCCAACAAATTGGTTTTTGAATTTGCCGAACATATTCGACACATTCAGAATTTGGTGGCTACGACGGGATTCGAACCTGTGACCCCATCATTATGAGTGATGTGCTCTAACCAACTGAGCTACGTAGCCAGATTGTTTCTTCGATGGCTGGGGTACCTGGATTCGAACCAGGGAATGCCGGTATCAAAAACCGGTGCCTTACCGCTTGGCGATACCCCAATAACCGGGCGGTGAACCGCTTACTCGAAGAAGATGGCTGGGGTACCTGGATTTGAACCAGGGAATGCCGGTATCAAAAACCGGTGCCTTACCGCTTGGCGATACCCCATCCGTACAACGCTTTCTGGTGAATGGTGCGGGAGGCGAGACTTGAACTCGCACACCTTGCGGCGCCAGAACCTAAATCTGGTGCGTCTACCAATTTCGCCACTCCCGCAAAAAAAGATGGTGGCTACGACGGGATTCGAACCTGTGACCCCATCATTATGAGTGATGTGCTCTAACCAACTGAGCTACGTAGCCATCTTTTTTTCGCGATACCTTATCGGCGTTGCGGGGCGCATTATGCGTATAGAGCCTTGCAGCGTCAACCTCTTTTTCAAGGAAAATTGCTCGAAAGTGACTGTTTGGTTAGGTTGCGAACAGCATGGCGCTATATTCGTCAATTATTGTTTACTTTGTGTTTTTTCCCCACCCTACAGCCATTCTTTTGTCATACAGGATGAAATTCGGAATTCTACAATAGTGGTGGGAAATTAATCTATGAAATACTGGCCCGTTGCAACAGGACAGGGCAGGGATCGCTACGCCTGCATCTCTGCTACCACTTCAGGCGATTTATTGAGGGAATACTATGCTGCGTTTTATGACGGCGCTGATGGGTGCGTTATTACTTATGCAATCTGCGTTTGCCGATACGGTCAAACCGGAAATCGGTAAATATGTTTTTGGCTATCGTGGGCAGGAAGGCGCTGTGGTGTGGATGATGCGGATAGGGCCGAAAGCCTCTAATGAAGCCCTCATTCAGGTATCGCATGTTGATAATGACATCGATGGCCAGATTTTTCGCTGTAAAGTGAAAGCATTACAGGAAGGTGAAAAATCCTATACCGCCGTAATTAAGGGCAAATCTTTTGAGTTATTACGCCTGAAAGAGGGGAATGGCAGCCTGCATATTCCGAATGAGCAGGCGACCTGGTCGGTGGCCTACAGTGATGAGTTGTCAAACAGTGATGTGGCAAACCCGGAACATTTCCTTACTGCATATCAGAATCAACAAGCACCTCAATAACTGAAACAGCCCCGGATTTTACCGGGGCTGTTTCGCATTTCTTACTTATACGCCGACTGGTGAACACCAACCGCACGACCAGATGGATCGTCCATTTTTTTGAACGCTTCATCCCATTCGATCGCTTTAGCGGAAGAACACGCGACGGAAGGACCGCCCGGCACGCACTCAGCGGCGCTCGGAAGCGGGAACAGTTCTTCAAAGATCTCGCGGTACAGATACGCTTCTTTGGACGTCGGCGTGTTGTACGGGAAGCGGAAGCGGGCAGTTTCCAGCTGTTGATCAGAAACCTGCTGCGCCGCCACTTCTTTCAGGGTGTCGATCCAACTGTAACCGACGCCATCGGAGAACTGCTCTTTCTGCCGCCAGGCCACGCTTGCGGGCAGATACGCTTCAAAACATTCACGCAGGATGTGTTTTTCCATTTTGCCGTTACCGCACATTTTATCCTGTGGGTTAATGCGCATCGCCACGTCGAGGAATTTTTTGTCGAGGAACGGAACGCGTGCTTCCACGCCCCAGGCTGACATCGCTTTGTTGGCACGCGCGCAGTCATACATATGCAGGGCCAGCAGTTTACGCACCGTCTCTTCATGCAGTTCTTTGGCATTCGGCGCTTTGTGGAAGTATAGATAACCGCCAAACACTTCATCAGATCCTTCACCGGACAGCACCATTTTAATGCCCATCGCCTTGATCTTACGCGACATTAAATACATCGGTGTTGAAGCGCGGATTGTCGTCACGTCATAGGTTTCGATGTGGTAAATCACGTCGCGGATGGCGTCCAGACCTTCCTGTACAGTGAAGTGAATTTCATGATGCACAGTGCCCAGATGGTTTGCCACTTCCTGGGCTGCCTTCAGATCCGGTGAACCCGGCAGACCTACAGCAAAGGAGTGCAGCTGCGGCCACCAGGCTTCAGAGCGTTCCTGATCTTCCACGCGACGGGCTGCGTATTTCTTGGTGATAGCGGAAATAATTGAGGAATCCAGGCCACCAGATAGCAGCACACCGTAAGGCACATCAGACATCAGATGGCTTTTAACGGATTCTTCCAGTGCCTGACGCAGCTCGTTTTTGTCGGTCACGTTATCTTTCACCGCATCGTAGTCGAACCAGTCGCGGTGATAATAAGAACGGATCTCGCCGTCCTGACTCCACAAATAGCTCCCCGCCGGGAACTCTTTAATCGTGCGGCATACCGGCACCAGGGCTTTCATTTCTGAGGCCACATACAGCTGACCATGTTCGTCATAGCCCATATACAGTGGGATGATCCCCAGATGGTCGCGACCAATCAGGTAGGCATCTTTTTCGCTGTCGTACAGGGCAAAGGCAAACATGCCCTGCAAGTCGTCGAGAAATTCCGGCCCTTTTTCCTGATACAGCGCGAGGATCACTTCACAGTCAGACCCGGTCTGGAACTGGTAACGATCGCCATATTCAGCGCGCAATGCCTGGTGGTTGTAGATTTCACCGTTTACTGCCAGCACGTGGGTTTTTTGTTGGTTGTAGAGAGGTTGCGCCCCCGCGTTAACGTCAACAATGGACAGACGTTCGTGGGCGAGAATGGCGTTATCGCTGGCATAAATACCGGACCAGTCCGGGCCACGATGACGCATCAGGCGTGACAGCTCGAGTGCTTTCTTGCGCAGCTCAACTGCGTCTGTTTTGATATCGAATACGCCAAAAATTGAACACATAACCTTCTCCGTTAACCTGGTATTTGTTGCTTGTTGTGTTTGCTTGTTTAAAAAAATGCCGCAAAGCAGCACTGTGCGCAAGCGATTTGGCGGTGAAAAAATAAAAAACGTAATGGTGATTGTCGATTGATGAAAAAAGGTCTGGTGTGAGGATGTAATTATTGATGAATCGATAATTTTTAGCGGGTTTTATTGAATGGTTGTATTTTACGGGAGCCAAATTGCTGACAAAGTGCGATTTGTTCATGCCGGATGCGGCGTGAACGCCTTATCCGGCCTACAAAGCATGAAAATTCAATATATTGCAGGAGCTGCGTAGGCCTGATAAGCGTAGCGCATCAGGCAGTTTGGCGCTTGTCATCAGAGCCAACCACGTCCGCAGACGTGGTTGCTATTCAGATAACGTCGATTTCAGCGACCGACGGGTAAATCCAGCTTGGGCGGAACGGCATACTGTCGATATCGTCGAGTGACGAAACACCAGAAAGCACCAGAATCGTCTCCAGACCGGCCTGGAAGCCCGCCAGAATATCGGTACGCAAGTTATCGCCGACAATCACCGTTTCTTCCGAATGCGCCTGCATTTTGTTTAATGCCGCGCGGATGATCCACGGACTCGGCTTTCCAACATAGAACGGTTTGCGCCCGGAGATTTTCTCGATCCCTGCACACAACGCGCCACAGGCCGGATAAAAACCGCGCCCGTGGGTGTCCGGGTTGGTGGCGATAAAGCGTGCACCGTTAGCGACGAAATAGGCTGCTTTATGCATCATGTCCCAGTTGTAGGAACGCGTTTCGCCAACAATCACAAAATCAGGGTTCACATCGGTAATAGTGAAACCGGCTTTGTACAGTTCATGAATCAGTGCGCCTTCGCCCACCACATATGCTTTCTTGCCTTCCTGGCGACGCAGGAAATCGGCGGTCGCCATCGCGGAGGTATAAAACACGCTATCCGGTACATCGACACCGGCAGTGGCAAAGCGATTCGCCAGATCTTGCCCGGTCTGCGAAGGATAGTTGGTCAGCAACACCAGCGGCAGGCCTTTATCCATAATCCCGTGCAAAAATTCCGCTGCACCCGGTACGGCGACGTTATCGTGCATCAGCACGCCGTCGATATCGCAAATTACATTTTTAATGGTCATGGACTACCCAGAATATTGACAACAATAAGCGCCACTATAAAAGCACATTAATTTTCCAGCAAATGCTGGAGCAAAATACCGTTGAGCATGGCGCGTTTTACCAGCGCAAAAGCGCCGATTGCCGAGCGGTGATCCAGCTCAGAACGTACCACCGGCAGATTAGTGCGAAACGCCTTCAGCGCCTGGGTATTAATGCAGCTTTCAATAGCAGGGAGCAGCACTTTATCGGCTTCGGTGATTTCTCCGGCAATAACAATTTTTTGCGGGTTAAACAGGTTGATGGCAATGGCGATGGTTTTGCCCAGATGACGACCGACATACTCAATCACTTCCGACGCCAGGCTATCGCCTTTGTTCGCAGCTTTGCAGATAGTTTTTATGGTGCAGTCGTCCAGCGGCACGCGGCTCTGGTAGCCCTGCTTTAACAGATTCAACACCCGTTGTTCAATGGCAGCGTTGGCAGCGATAGTTTCCAGGCAGCCAAAGTTGCCACAGTGGCAGCGTTCACCCAGCGGTTCGACCTGAATATGGCCAATTTCACCGACGTTACCGTTGCGGCCAATAAAAATGCGCCCGTTAGAGATAATCCCGGCCCCGGTTCCGCGATGTACACGCACCAGAATGGAGTCTTCGCAATCCTGACTTGCACCGAAGTAGTGCTCCGCTAGCGCCAGACTACGGATATCGTGACCGACGAAACAGGTCACTTTAAAACGTTCTTCCAGTGCTTCTACCAGCCCCCAGTTTTCTACCTGAATATGCGGCATGTAATGAATTTTGCCGCTGTCCGGGTCAACAAGCCCTGGCAGGATCACGGAAATGGCGATCAGCTCGCGCAGCTTGCGCTGGTAGCTATCAATAAACTGAGCAATGGCATTCAGCAGGGCATGTTCCAGCGTCTGCTGGGTACGTTCCGGCAGCGGGTAATGTTC
Source organism: Escherichia sp. WS338 (assembly GCF_046486405.1). NCBI lineage: Bacteria > Pseudomonadati > Pseudomonadota > Gammaproteobacteria > Enterobacterales > Enterobacteriaceae > Escherichia > Escherichia sp. WS338. Next base: position 274,572 of record NZ_JBJQLL010000003.1, read on the forward strand.
TTCTGCCAGCACTTTGCTACTGAGATCAAACAAAGTGATGGTGGCGTCGTGACGACCAAGCCGTACGCCGATTGCGTGGAAATTGCGGGTTTCGGTGACAATAGAGATAGCGCGGCGGCCCCCGGTGGAGGCCTGCTGATCAACTTCTTTGATCAACCCGCGTTCGATAAGCTGACGCGTAATTTTGGTTACGCTGGCGGGGGCAAGCTGGCTTTGCTCGGCAATCTGAATCCGCGAGATTGGCCCGTACTGGTCAATCAGGCGATAAACCGCCGCGCTGTTAAGCTGTTTTACGAGATCAACATTACCTATCTGAGCTTGTCCGCCTGGTGTCATACTTTCTCTTATTGAGTTACGACCTCGTTACCGTTAACGATGGTCCTGGTGATTTTAAAATCAGGTGTGAATGCAGTCAGGTTGGCTACTTTACCTGCGGCGAGTGTACCGAGACGTTTCTCAACGCCAATCGCACGCGCCGGATAGAGCGTCGCCATACGCAGCACTTCATCCAGTGCGATACCGCAATGTTCGACCAGATTACGCACGCCTTCAATCATGGTTAAGGATGAACCGCTTAACGTACCGTTCTCATCCACACAAAGTCCATTACGGTAGTATATTGTTTTACCCGCAAAAATGAACTGTTCAATGTTGGCACCTGCTGGCGCGGTGGCGTCAGTAACCAGACACAGTTTGTCGCCTTTCAGACGTTTAGCGTTGCGAATGTTGGCGTAATCAACATGCAGGCCATCAGCGATAATACCGCAATAAATGTCAGCTTCGTCGAGGATCGCGCCCGCCAGGCCCGGTTCACGACCGGTAATATACGGCATCGCGTTGTACAGATGGGTGGCAAAGGTAATCCCCGCGCGGAAACCGGCTTTTGCTTCTTTCAACGTCGCGTTGGAGTGACCAGCAGAAACCACAATCCCGGCATTTGCCAGTTTACTGATCACTTCCGCAGGAACCATTTCCGGTGCCAGGGTCACTTTGGTAATGACATCGGCATTTTCGCACAGGAAATCGACCAGCGCGGCATCAGGCTTACGCACAAAATTCGGATTATGGGTGCCTTTTTTTACCAGATTCAGCCACGGACCTTCCAGATGCAGACCTAACGCCTGATTCGGATGTTTTGCCAGGTACTCGCGCATAACGCGCACGCCCTGTTTCATCAGCTCGTCGCTGGTGGTGATAAGCGTCGGCAAATAGTTAGTACAGCCTGATTTCTCATTGGCTTTCTGCATGATTTCCAGCGTTTCTACGCTGACTGCTTCAGCAGTATCGTTAAACTGCACGCCGCCGCAGCCGTTTAACTGCACATCGATAAAACCGGGGGAGAGAATGGCCCCGTTCAGTGAACGTTGTTCGATCTCTGGCGGCAGTTCCGCTACCGGACAGACGCTTTTAATCAGGCCATCAGCGATAACAACCGCGTGGTCATCAAGAAATTCGTGGCCGGTAAAGATCCGGCCCTGGGTTAATGCATACATTCTGACCCCCGATTTTAAAAAATATTGCCCTGAGCAAGGAGCCAGGGCAGGGATAACAATTACAGACCTTTGATATTTTCTGCTTCTAATTCATTGAAATATCTTAAAGTCTTAACTTTCAGCTCCATGGTGGAAGGTTCATCGCACACCATGATCGCTTTTGGATGCAGTTGCAGACAGCTGATGGTCCACATGTGGTTCACGCAACCTTCAACGGCGGCCTGCAGTGCCAGTGCTTTCTGGCTACCCAGCACCAGAATCATCACTTCTTCGGCATCCAGCAATGTACCAACACCGACAGTCAGGGCATATTTTGGCACCTGATTGACATCGTTATCAAAGAAACGAGAGTTCGCGACGCGAGTGTCATGAGTCAGGGTTTTGATACGAGTACGAGAAGCCAGAGAAGACGCCGGTTCGTTAAATGCAATATGGCCGTCGTTACCTACACCGCCCATAAACAGATGAATTTTTCCGTAAGAACGGATTTTTTCTTCATACTGGCGGCACTCGGCGTCGATATCCGGGGCGTTGCCGTTGAGAAGGTTGATGTTTTCTGCTGGAATATCAACGTGATCGAAGAAATTACGGTGCATAAAGCTGTAGTAGCTTTCCGGATGCTCTTTCGGCAGACCGACATATTCGTCCATGTTGAAGGTGACAACGTGCTTAAAGCTGACCTGGCCTGCTTTATGCATTTCGACTAACGCTTTATAGGTGGTCATCGGCGTGCCGCCAGTCGGCAGGCCCAGAACAAACGGGCGATCAGCAGTCGGTTTGAACGCATTGATACGATTGACGATATGGCGAGCAGCCCATTTGCCGACCTGTTCAGCGGTAGTCAGGGGGATCAGTCTCATTATTCACCTCAATAAGTAAAATGTAAGCCGTTGGCGGATTAGGCATCTTTAAGCGTAACCTGGATTTGCGCAGACAGGCGTCAATCCGACCTGATTTTTTGAATGATAAAATAAGTTTTCTGGTTTAGCCAGTAAAAGGGAGTGATGATAACGATATTTGGTGACAAAACTCACAAAAGACACGCGTTTAATTTGCGATACGAATTAAATTTTCACACACTCTGTAGCAGATGATCTAACAATCTGATTACAGAACATCGGCAGTACAATTTGCAGCAAAATAAAAATACGGCTTTAAACGAGCCAAATAGGGTTCTCGTAGGGGGAATAAGATGAATATTTTAGGTTTTTTCCAGCGACTCGGTAGGGCGTTACAGCTCCCTATCGCGGTGCTGCCGGTGGCGGCGCTGTTGCTGCGATTCGGTCAGCCAGATTTACTTAACGTTGCGTTTATTGCCCAGGCGGGCGGTGCGATTTTTGATAACCTCGCATTAATCTTCGCCATCGGCGTGGCATCCAGCTGGTCGAAAGACAGCGCAGGTGCGGCGGCACTGGCGGGTGCGGTAGGTTACTTTGTGTTAACCAAAGCGATGGTGACCATCAACCCGGAAATTAACATGGGTGTACTGGCGGGTATCATTACCGGTCTGGTCGGTGGTGCAGCCTATAACCGTTGGTCCGATATTAAACTGCCGGACTTCCTGAGCTTCTTCGGCGGCAAACGCTTTGTGCCGATTGCCACCGGCTTCTTCTGCCTGGTGCTGGCGGCCATTTTTGGTTACGTCTGGCCGCCGGTACAGCACGCTATCCATGCAGGCGGCGAGTGGATCGTTTCTGCGGGCGCGCTGGGTTCCGGTATCTTTGGTTTCATCAACCGTCTGCTGATCCCAACCGGTCTGCATCAGGTACTGAACACCATCGCCTGGTTCCAGATTGGTGAATTCACCAACGCGGCGGGTACGGTTTTCCACGGCGACATTAACCGCTTCTATGCCGGTGACGGCACCGCGGGGATGTTCATGTCCGGCTTCTTCCCGATCATGATGTTCGGTCTGCCGGGTGCGGCGCTGGCGATGTACTTTGCAGCACCGAAAGAGCGTCGTCCGATGGTTGGCGGTATGCTGCTTTCTGTTGCTGTTACTGCGTTCCTGACCGGTGTGACTGAGCCGCTGGAATTCCTGTTCATGTTCCTTGCGCCGCTGCTGTACCTCCTGCACGCACTGCTGACCGGTATCAGCCTGTTTGTGGCAACGCTGCTGGGTATCCACGCGGGCTTCTCCTTCTCTGCGGGGGCTATCGACTACGCGTTGATGTATAACCTGCCGGCCGCCAGCCAGAACGTCTGGATGCTGCTGGTGATGGGTGTTGTCTTCTTCGCTATCTACTTCGTGGTGTTCAGTTTGGTTATCCGCATGTTCAACCTGAAAACGCCGGGCCGTGAAGATAAAGAAGACGAGATCGTTACTGAAGAAGCCAACAGCAACACGGAAGAAGGTCTCAATCAACTGGCAACCAACTATATTGCTGCGGTTGGCGGTACTGACAACCTGAAAGCCATTGACGCCTGTATTACTCGTCTGCGCCTTACCGTGGTTGACTCAGCTCGCGTCAACGATGTGATGTGTAAACGTCTGGGGGCTTCTGGGGTAGTAAAACTGAACAAACAGACTATTCAGGTGATTGTGGGCGCGAAAGCAGAATCCATCGGCGATGCGATGAAGAAAGTCGTTGCCCGTGGTCCGGTAGCCGCTGCGTCAGCTGAAACTGCGCCTGCAACTGCCGCGCCTGTAGCAAAACCGCAGGCTGTACCAAACGCGGTGTCTATCGCGGAGCTGGTATCGCCGATTACCGGTGATGTTGTGGCACTGGATCAGGTTCCTGACGAAGCATTCGCCAGCAAAGCGGTGGGTGACGGTGTGGCGGTGAAACCGACAGATAAAATCGTCGTATCACCAGCCGCAGGGACAATCGTGAAAATCTTCAACACCAACCACGCGTTCTGTCTGGAAACCGAAAAAGGCGCGGAGATCGTCGTCCATATGGGTATCGACACCGTAGCGCTGGAAGGTAAAGGCTTTAAACGTCTGGTGGAAGAGGGCGCGCAGGTAAGCGCAGGACAACCGATTCTGGAAATGGATCTGGATTACCTGAACGCTAACGCCCGCTCGATGATTAGCCCGGTGGTTTGCAGCAATATCGACGATTTCAGCGGCCTGATCATTAAAGCTCAGGGCCATGTTGTGGCGGGTCAAACACCGCTGTATGAAATCAAAAAGTAATCTGCTTTATGCCTGATGCGACGCTTGAGCGTCGCATCCAACAATGACAAGCGGTGGAGATCTTCTCTGCCGCTTTTTTTTTCATCAATCATCCCCATAATCTCAGTGAGATTTTCGATTTTCACTAACTAACAGTTGTCAGCCTGTCCCGCTTATAAGATCATACGCCGTTATACGTTGTTTACGCTTTGAGGAATCCACGATGAGTGAGGCAGAAGCCCGCCCGACTAACTTTATTCGTCAGATCATCGATGAAGATCTGGCCAGTGGTAAGCACACCACAGTACACACCCGTTTCCCGCCGGAGCCGAATGGCTATCTGCATATTGGCCATGCGAAATCTATCTGCCTGAACTTCGGGATCGCCCAGGACTATAAAGGCCAGTGCAACCTGCGTTTCGACGACACTAACCCGGTAAAAGAAGATATCGAGTATGTTGAGTCGATCAAAAACGACGTTGAGTGGTTAGGTTTTCACTGGTCTGGTAACGTCCGTTACTCCTCCGATTATTTTGATCAGCTCCACGCCTATGCGATCGAACTGATCAATAAAGGCCTGGCGTACGTTGATGAACTGACACCGGAACAGATCCGCGAATACCGCGGCACCCTGACGCAGCCGGGTAAAAACAGCCCGTACCGCGACCGCAGCGTTGAAGAGAACCTGGCGCTGTTCGAAAAAATGCGTACCGGTAGTTTTGAAGAAGGTAAAGCCTGCCTGCGTGCGAAAATCGACATGGCGTCGCCATTTATCGTAATGCGCGATCCGGTGCTGTACCGCATTAAATTTGCTGAACACCACCAGACTGGCAACAAGTGGTGCATCTACCCGATGTACGACTTCACCCATTGCATCAGCGATGCGCTGGAAGGTATTACGCACTCTCTGTGTACGCTTGAGTTCCAGGACAACCGTCGCCTGTACGACTGGGTGCTGGACAACATCACCATTCCTGTTCACCCGCGCCAGTACGAATTCTCGCGCCTGAATCTGGAATACACTGTGATGTCCAAGCGTAAGCTGAACCTGCTGGTGACCGACAAGCACGTTGAAGGCTGGGATGACCCGCGTATGCCGACCATTTCCGGTCTGCGTCGTCGTGGTTACACTGCGGCTTCTATTCGTGAGTTCTGCAAACGCATCGGCGTGACCAAGCAGGACAACACCATTGAAATGGCGTCGCTGGAATCCTGCATCCGTGAAGATCTCAACGAAAACGCTCCGCGCGCAATGGCGGTTATCGATCCGGTGAAACTGGTTATCGAAAACTATCAGGGCGAAGGCGAAATGGTCACCATGCCGAACCATCCGAACAAACCGGAAATGGGGAGCCGTCAGGTGCCGTTTAGCGGTGAGATTTGGATCGATCGCGCCGATTTCCGCGAAGAAGCTAACAAGCAGTACAAACGTCTGGTGCTGGGTAAAGAAGTGCGTCTGCGTAATGCTTACGTCATTAAGGCTGAACGCGTGGAGAAAGATGCCGAAGGCAATATCACCACCATCTTCTGTACTTATGACGCCGACACCTTAAGCAAAGATCCGGCAGATGGTCGTAAAGTGAAAGGTGTTATTCACTGGGTGAGCGCGGCACATGCGCTGCCGGTTGAAATCCGTTTGTATGACCGTCTGTTCAGCGTGCCTAACCCAGGTGCTGCGGATGATTTCCTGTCGGTGATTAACCCGGAATCGCTGGTGATCAAACAGGGTTTCGCTGAACCGTCGCTGAAAGACGCGGTAGCGGGTAAAGCATTCCAGTTTGAGCGTGAAGGTTACTTCTGCCTCGACAGCCGCCATTCTACGGCGGAAAAACCGGTATTTAACCGCACCGTTGGGCTGCGTGATACCTGGGCGAAAGTAGGCGAGTAATTTTAAGTTCTACCAGGCCGGGTGAGGCATTTACGCCGCATCCGGCAAGAAACATGCAAACAATCCCAAACGCCGCGCTCTGCGGCGTTTTTTCTGCTTTTCTTCGCGAATTAATTCCGCTTCGCAATTTATCCATAAAATAAATTTAAAATCACAAAACATAATTAAATAAAATGTAACCGCTTTCATCTTGCTGGAATTTCACGCTTTTATTCTTCTGCAAGCCTTTCAACCGCAAACTTAAGCCTTGTAACAAAAATCATCAAAATATGTGCGGTTGCTCATGTTCTTACATTCTGGTTACAGAAAGAGATTGATAATTCGCGTCGCGAAAAATAGTCTGTTCCTGTAGTCAGCGAGACTTTTCTCAACGCTATTTTTTTAATTTTTATTTTTTTCGCTGTTCACCTTTGGTGCAGCAATTTATACGTCAAAGAGGATTAACCCATGCGTACGTTTAGTGGCAAACGTAGTACGCTGGCGCTGGCTATCGCCGGTGTTACAGCTATGTCGGGCTTTATGGCAATTCCGGAGGCTCGCGCCGAAGGATTCATCGACGATTCAACCTTAACCGGCGGTATCTATTACTGGCAGCGTGAACGCGACCGTAAAGATGTTACCGACGGCGATAAATACAAAACCAACCTTTCTCACTCCACCTGGAACGCCAACCTCGATTTTCAGTCTGGTTATGCTGCTGATATGTTCGGCCTTGATATTGCCGTGTTTACGGCGATTGAAATGGCGGAAAACGGCGACAGCTCTCACCCGAACGAAATCGCGTTTTCAAAAAGTAATAAAGCCTATGACGAAGACTGGTCCGGCGATAAAAGCGGTATAAGCCTGTATAAAGCAGCGGCCAAATTTAAATACGGTCCGGTTTGGGCGAGGGCAGGTTATATTCAGCCAACCGGTCAGACGCTGTTAGCGCCACACTGGAGCTTTATGCCGGGTACTTATCAGGGGGCGGAGGCCGGGGCGAATTTTGATTACGGCGATGCTGGTGCGTTGAGTTTCTCCTACATGTGGACCAACGAATACAAAGCACCGTGGCATCTGGAAATGGATGAGTTTTATCAGAACGATAAAACCACCAAAGTTGATTATCTACACTCCCTTGGGGCGAAGTACGACTTCAAAAATAACTTCGTACTGGAAGCGGCGTTTGGTCAGGCCGAAGGGTATATCGATCAATATTTTGCCAAAGCCAGCTACAAATTTGATATCGCCGGTAGCCCGTTAACCACCAGCTACCAGTTCTATGGTACGCGCGATAAAGTTGACGATCGCAGCATCAACGATCTTTATGACGGCACCGCCTGGCTGCAGGCGTTGACCTTTGGTTACCGGGCGGCTGACGTAGTGGATTTGCGCCTCGAAGGTACCTGGGTTAAGGCTGACGGTCAGCAAGGATACTTCCTGCAACGTATGACTCCAACCTACGCTTCCTCGAACGGTCGCCTGGATATCTGGTGGGATAACCGTTCCGACTTCAACGCCAACGGCGAAAAAGCGGTCTTCTTCGGTGCGATGTATGACCTGAAAAACTGGAATCTTCCAGGCTTCGCCATCGGCGCTTCCTACGTTTACGCATGGGATGCTAAACCTGCGACCTGGCAGAGCAATCCGGATGCGTACTACGACAAGAACCGGACTATTGAAGAGTCTGCCTACAGCCTGGATGCGGTTTACACCATTCAGGACGGTCGTGCCAAGGGCACGATGTTCAAACTGCATTTCACCGAATATGACAACCACTCCGACATCCCAAGCTGGGGCGGTGGTTACGGCAACATTTTCCAGGATGAGCGCGACGTGAAATTCATGGTAATCGCACCATTCACCATCTTCTGATGCCCGACGCGGCAGGTTTTGTGCCTGCCGCACGTTTGAGGAATTTGCTATGAAAAAACTGATTCTCATCGCCATGATGGCATCGGGGCTGGTAGCTTGTGCGCAATCAACCGCACCGCAGGAAGACAGTCGTCTGAAAGAGGCTTACAGCGCCTGTATCAACACCGCGCAAGGTTCGCCGGAAAAAATTGAAGCCTGCCAGAGCGTGTTAAACGTGCTGAAGAAAGAGAAACAACATCAGCAGTTTGCCGAGCAGGAAAGTGTCCGCGTACTGGATTATCAGCAGTGTATTCAGGCAACGCAAACCGGAAATGATCAGGCGGTGAAAGCCGATTGTGATAAGGTCTGGCAGGAAATTCGCAGTAATAACAAATAAGTGAGAGCTGTAACTCTCGCTTTTCTTATTTTCCTTGTATAAAAAAGCCAACCTGCAGGTTGGCTTTTCTCGTTCAGGCTGGCTTATTTGCCTTCGTGCGCGTGCTCATCTTCGCGGCAATCGCCTTCGGCGCAGTGACCGTAAAGATAGAGACTGTGGTTAGTCAGGCGAATGCCATGTTTTGCGGCGATTTCACGCTGACGCGCTTCGATGGAATCATCACTAAATTCGATAACCTTGCCGCAGTCGAGGCAGATCAGGTGATCGTGGTGATGTTGCTGTGTCAGTTCAAATACGGATTTACCGCCTTCAAAATTGTGGCGGGTGACGATACCAGCATCGTCAAACTGGTTCAGTACGCGATATACCGTAGCCAGACCAATTTCTTCACCCATATCGATCAGACGTTTGTATAAATCTTCCGCACTGACGTGATGGTTGTCCGGCTCCTGAAGAACTTCCAGGATTTTTAAACGAGGAAGCGTTACTTTCAGGCCAGCTTTCTTTAGGGCGGTATTGTTATCAGTCATGCGGAATCTGTCCTGTTACTAAGCGGTTCACTTCATTAGGAGAAGTGACAGAATTTGCTCTTGAGATAATGCGTATCATTATAGAATTGCCACGCCTAAATGAAAACCACAAGTCCCTGGCAAATATTGTTAATAAAAACGTGGCACAGCTTACATTTACAACGGCAAGGCCACTTGAACACCGGGACATTGTACAGGTACAACAGCAAAAGTTACAAATTTGTAGCAATTATTTTGATTGGCATTATCTATTAATACGGCGTAGACATGAGTCTACGCCGCATCACATCAGGCATTGAGAATTTCGTCGAGATGCAACTCTTCAGAAATCTGTTTAACCCATTTTTCTACACGTTCAGCGGTCAGTTCCGGCTGACGGTCTTCGTCGATAGCCAGACCGACAAAGTGGTCGTCATCTGCCAGACCTTTTGACGCTTCGAAATGGTAGCCCGCAGTTGGCCAGTGACCAACGATGGTTGCACCGCGCGGTTCAATAATGTCGCGGATGGTGCCCAATGCGTCGCAGAAATATTCGGCGTAATCTTCCTGGTCACCACAACCAAACAGCGCAACCAGTTTGCCATTGAAATCAATCTCTTCGAGAGTCGGGAAGAAGTCATCCCAGTCACACTGCGCTTCGCCGTAATACCAGGTTGGGATGCCCAGCAGCAGAATGTCATAAGCTTCCAGATCTTCTTTGCTGCTTTTTGCAATGTCATGGACATCGGCAACGTCTTTACCAAGCTGTTTTTGAATCATTTTTGCGATATTTTCGGTATTACCGGTGTCGCTGCCGAAAAAGATGCCAGTGATAGCCATGAGTGAAATAACCTCTTGAAACTTATTGAAATGGGGGTGGAAAATTGCCCACGGATAAAGGCAATCATAGCAGAACAGGCAGTCTTGCGGAATCAGCAAACGAGCAGAACTGCACACTGTGCTACATGAAAGTGGAAATTTAAACGATGCCCTGACTACGCAGCGCCGCCAGTTGCTGCATTAACATCTCTTCGATCAGTTCGCTACGGCTCATATTGCGCGATTCCGCCAGCTCGTTCAGCGCCTCGACAGCTTCCGCGTTCAGCTTCAGTTCGACACGCTTAAGGCCACGTACTTTGTCGCGTTTTAGCTGGTTGCGTTTATTAATACGCAGCTGTTCATCGCGCGAAAGCGGATTAGTTTTCGGTCGTCCCGGTCGACGCTCGTGCGCGAACAGATCTAATGTCGTACGGTCCGTTTGTTCTTTGGCCATGATCTTGGTGACTTCGGGGGAAACAATCAGCCAGGCCTCTGCCCGGATGGATAGCGCGCCATAATACATCAGCGCGATGAGTCACGCCAACGCCCACGCGCGGAAAGCGACGCGGACGCTGGGTTTTTAATCAGTTGCGTTAATCATTGAGATAGCGACGGATAGCGCGTAATACCGCATCCGGTTTTTCAGCATGGACCCAGTGACCCGCGCCAGCAATCACATGCGCCCGCGCCTGTGGAAATTGCGCCAGTAAATCATCACGGTACTGCTCGCTAACATACGGAGAATTGCCGCCAGGGATAAACAGGGCAGGGTGATCCCATGCCGGGATTTTCTCCCAACCCACAATATGCGGATACTGATCCCACAATACCGGCACGTTAAAGCGCCACTCCCCGTCAACAAAAGATTTCAGCAGAAACTGAATCACCCCTTCTTCATTAAGATGCTGGCGCATTATTGCTGCTGCTTGCTGGCGAGTTTGTGCGTCCGATTCACTGACTGCGTTGATGGCCGCGAAAATCTCATCATGCCGGCGAACGTGATAATCGACCGGCGCAATATCAATTGCCACCAGCTTGTCAATCCGATCGGGGGCCAGTGCAGTAAGTGCCATTACCGCTTTACCGCCCATGGAGTGACCGATAAATGTTGCTTTGTCGATCTGCAGTGCATCCAGGGTATCAACAAGATCCTGGGCCATCGCCGGGTAATTCATTACCGGATCTCTCGGTGAAAGACCGTGGTTACGCATATCAACCTGGATGATATTGTGATCGTTTACCAGATCGCGAGCCAGTACGCCAAGGTTGTCGAGGCTGCCAAACAGACCGTGGACAAGAACGATGGGAGAATTATTGTGCTGGTTTTGTGCAGTTTGCGCGCGGATATTCAATTTCATGGCAAAGTTCTTTTTTTCGCGTTGTCGGGTTAGGGTATTATGTTGACCATTGTGCCACAGGGCTGCAACAAATAAGGTTTATTCCGAGTTTTTCTGCAAGCTAGGCTTGACGCTATCCGCTGCCGGGATTTATTCATATACTCCTGGCGACTTGTATTCAGCTAAGACACTGCACTGGATTAAGATGAAAACGATTGAAGTTGATGATGAACTCTACAGCTATATTGCCAGCCACACTAAGCATATCGGCGAGAGCGCATCCGACATTTTACGGCGTATGTTGAAATTTTCCGCCGCATCACAGCCTGCTGCTCCGGTGACGAAAGAGGTTCGCGTTGCGTCACCTGCTATCGTCGAAGCGAAGCCGGTCAAAACGATTAAAGACAAGGTTCGCGCAATGCGTGAACTTCTGCTTTCGGATGAATACGCAGAGCAAAAGCGAGCGGTCAATCGCTTTATGCTGCTGTTGTCTACACTATATTCTCTTGACGCCCAGGCGTTTGCCGAGGCAACGGAATCGTTGCACGGTCGTACACGCGTTTACTTTGCGGCAGATGAACAAACGCTGCTGAAAAATGGTAATCAGACCAAGCCGAAACATGTGCCTGGCACGCCGTATTGGGTGATCACCAACACCAACACCGGCCGTAAATGCAGCATGATCGAACACATCATGCAGTCGATGCAATTCCCGGCGGAATTGATTGAGAAGGTTTGCGGAACTATCTAAAACGTTGCAGACAAAGGACAAAGCAATGGCAATCCACAATCGTGCAGGCCAACCTGCACAACAGAGTGATTTGATTAACGTCGCCCAACTGACGGCGCAATATTATGTACTGAAACCAGAAGCAGGGAATGCGGAGCACGCGGTGAAATTCGGTACTTCCGGTCACCGTGGCAGTGCAGCGCGCCACAGCTTTAACGAGCCGCACATTCTGGCGATCGCTCAGGCAATTGCTGAAGAACGTGCGAAAAACGGCATCACTGGCCCTTGCTATGTGGGTAAAGATACTCACGCCCTGTCCGAGCCTGCGTTCATTTCCGTACTGGAAGTGCTGGCAGCGAACGGTGTTGATATCATTGTGCAGGAAAACAATGGCTTCACTCCGACACCTGCCATTTCCAATGCCATTCTGGTTCACAATAAAAAAGGTGGCCCGCTGGCAGACGGTATCGTGATTACACCGTCTCATAACCCGCCGGAAGATGGTGGTATCAAGTACAATCCGCCAAATGGTGGCCCGGCTGATACCAACGTCACTAAAGTGGTGGAAGACAGGGCCAACGCACTGATGGCTGATGGCCTGAAAGGCGTGAAGCGTATCTCCCTCGACGAAGCGATGGCATCCGGTCATGTGAAAGAGCAGGATCTGGTGCAGCCGTTCGTGGAAGGGCTGGCCGATATCGTTGATATGGCAGCGATTCAGAAAGCGGGCCTGACGCTGGGTGTCGATCCGCTGGGCGGTTCTGGTATCGAATACTGGAAGCGTATTGGCGAGTATTACAACCTCAACCTGACCATCGTTAACGATCAGGTCGATCAAACCTTCCGCTTTATGCACCTAGATAAAGACGGTGCGATCCGTATGGACTGCTCCTCCGAGTGTGCGATGGCGGGCCTGCTGGCACTGCGTGATAAGTTCGATCTGGCGTTTGCTAACGACCCGGATTATGACCGTCACGGTATCGTCACTCCGGCAGGTTTGATGAATCCGAACCACTACCTGGCGGTGGCGATCAACTACCTGTTCCAGCACCGTCCGCAGTGGGGCAAAGATGTTGCTGTCGGTAAAACGCTGGTTTCATCTGCGATGATCGACCGTGTGGTCAATGACTTGGGCCGTAAGCTGGTAGAAGTCCCGGTAGGTTTCAAATGGTTTGTTGATGGTCTGTTCGACGGCAGCTTCGGCTTTGGCGGCGAAGAGAGCGCAGGGGCTTCCTTCCTGCGTTTCGACGGCACGCCGTGGTCCACCGATAAAGACGGCATCATTATGTGTCTGCTGGCGGCGGAAATCACCGCTGTTACCGGTAAGAATCCGCAGGAACACTACAACGAACTGGCAAAACGCTTTGGTGCGCCGAGCTACAACCGTTTGCAGGCAGCCGCGACTTCCGCACAAAAAGCGGCGCTGTCTAAACTGTCTCCGGAAATGGTGAGCGCCAGCACCCTGGCAGGTGACCCGATCACCGCACGCCTGACTGCTGCTCCGGGCAACGGTGCTTCTATTGGCGGTCTGAAAGTGATGACTGACAACGGCTGGTTCGCCGCGCGTCCGTCAGGCACGGAAGACGCGTACAAGATTTATTGCGAAAGCTTCCTCGGGGAAGAACATCGCAAGCAAATTGAGAAAGAAGCGGTTGAGATTGTTAGCGAAGTTCTGAAAAACGCGTAAACACATTTAATAAGAAAAAGGGCGGTCGGAAGATCGCCCTTTTTTGTGCACAGAAAACCCCCAGCTAGGCTGGGGGTTCCGGAAAGCTTTCAGCTTTGAGCCAGTTATTAAAACCCCTTTTGATTTGTTAAAACACCTTGCGGTCTGGCAA